>NZ_JAMSLU010000001.1:0-272500 GCF_023806445.1 Azospirillum sp. A1-3 | reverse complement strand
ATGTCGAGGCGGTCCCAGCCCCAGAACGGTTCGCCGTCGACGATGACGAAGGGCGAGCCGAAGACGCCGCGCTCCACCGCATCGTCGGTTTCGGTGCGCAGCCGGTCCTTGACCGCCGGGTCCTGGAGGGCGGCGGCCACCGCGGCGCGGTCGATGCCGACACTGCCCAGGGTCTTCGCCGCGATCTCCGCCACCGTGTCGGCCGGGCCGATGTCCCGCCCCTCGCCGAAATGGGCACGGAAGAGCGCATGGGCCAGCAGCTTCGCCTGTTCCGGATGCTCGTCGGTCAGCCAATAGAAGGCGCGCGAGGCGGCGACGCCGTTGGCAGGAGCCGAATCGGGGAAGGTGAAGGGAGCGCCGGTCAGCCGAGCGATGCGGCCGACGTCATGGGTCAGATATTCGCCGCGCAAGGGCTGCTGCAGGTTGGGCTTCATGCCCGTCACCTTGAAGATCGCCCCGAGAAGGACCGGGCGCCAGGTGACGGTGCGGCCATGCTTCGCCGCCAGCTCGTCGATGCGCAGGCTGGCGAAATAGCCGTAGGGCGAGGCGAAGTCGAAATAGAAATCGATCGGGTCCGGCACGCGCGTTTCCTCTCCGACAGGTTTTCCGGAAAGGCTAACGCGGGCGCGGGACAGCGTCCAGCAGTGCATCCGGGGGGCGCCTAGGGAAGGCGCAATCCCCGAACGGCCCGGCCCCGTCAGACCGTGCGCACCTTGGCGTCGAAGACGTAGCCGGCGCCGCGTTCGGTCTTGATGATGCGGGGCTCCTTCGGGTTCGCCTCGATCTTGCGGCGCAAGCGCAGGATCAGCACGTCGATGGACCGGTCGAACACCTCCGCCCCATCGACGCGGGTGAGGTCGAGCAGCTGGTCGCGGGTCAGCACCCGCTGCGGCCGCTTGACGAAGGCCGCCAGCAGGCCGAACTCCGCCTTGGTCAGTTCCACCTCGCGCCCCTCCTGCCCGCGCAGGCGCTGGGCGGTGAGGTCGAGTTCCCAATTGGCGAACTGCACGACGGCGCGCAGCTCGTCCGCGCTGCGGGCCGGGCGGGCGTCGTTGGAGACGCGGCGCAGGACCGCCTTGATGCGGGCCAGCAGTTCGCGAGGGTTGAACGGCTTGGTCAGGTAATCGTCGGCCCCCAGCTCCAGCCCGACGATGCGGTCGACGTCCTGGTCCTTGGAGGAGAGGATGATGACGGGAATCTGCGATTCGGTGCGGATCTGGCGGACGAGGCCCAGCCCGTCGCCGTCGGGCAGGCGCAAATCGCAGACCACGAGGTCGACAGGGTCGCCATCCAGAGCCTGCCGGGCCGATGCGGTGTCCTGCGCCGTCGTGACCCGGTAGCCCTCTCCCGCCAGATATGAGGCCAAAAGCTCCCGAATCGGCTCGTCGTCGTCGACAGCGAGAATGTGCATGCCTGTTACCTCCCCAAATCTTCTTATCTCACGCGCGAGCGGCACGCAATGCGTTACAACCCCGTAACAGCCGCGTCCGATTCGCCGACCACATGAGTTGGTTGAAACCGCGTCCTGCACCGGCGACATAAAAATACCGTTGCGCGGACATTAACCAGAAACAGGCTGCGGTTTAAATCCAGACCATTGAACAGGGGATGGTGGCGAACAGGGGGCGGCTGCCCGCCTGTGGGCGCCGGACCAATGCCGTGATGGGGAAGCACCGCCATGTCGAACATCGATCATTGCCTGGAGCGCCTGGCCCTGCTCGACCGCGCCGACCGTCTTCTGAACGAGGTGCAGGTCTATGGCCAGCATGGCTCGATCCGCGAAACGCTGGCGCAGCACCGGCTGCTGCTGGGCGAGGCGAGGCGCCACCTCGACTCGGCGCGCTCGGTCGGGCGGCTGGGCTGAGAACCATCGACAAGACCATCATCATGTCCGGCTGCAACGCCCAGGCGGCACCGATGCCGTCCCACCGCGCCGCGCCCCATGGCCAGTCTCAAGGCCAACCCCATTGCAGGGCGGCGAGGCGCCTGCCCGCCGACGGCCACCGCCGTCCGGCGACGGAGCGTTGTGCCCATCATTCCGGCTGCATGCCTGGTGCCGCACAGGTCGCGGCCCCGATCGCAGCACAGGTCATGGCCCACGGCGGCGCGCCGCTGTGGCGCACGATGATGGAACGCTGGCTGGCGGCGGCGCCCTGACCGATCCGGACTTTCGGAAGCCCTCCTGTTGCGCTCTCCCTATTCCCGCCCGATTTCGCGCCTATGTCGGCATCCGGGAGTCACAGAAACGGAGAGACCCATCATGACCCGCGCCATCCTTCTCGCCTCCACTGCCCTGCTGATGGCGGCCCCGGCGGCGTTTGCCGCGACAGGCGGGCCGGCCGGCGGGCAGCTGGCGCTGACGCGGGTCCTGCTGTCCACCGGCGGCGTCGGCTATTTCGAATATGAGGCGACGGTGAGCGGCGATGCCGACCTGTCGCTGGAGGTGCGGCGCGATCAGGTCGACGACGTGCTGAAGAGCATCGTCGTCTATGACGACAAGGGCGGCGTCGGCACCATCGCCCTGCCGGGAGCCGAACCGCTGGACACTGCCTTCCGCGAGCTGCCCTTTTCGGCCGACGACCTCACCTCTCCCGCCGCATTGCTGAACGCGATGCGCGGGGCGGAGGTGACGACCGGCGGCTCCCGCCAACTGACCGGCCGGCTGATGTCGGTGACGGAGGAGACGGTGCGGCTGCCGGGGAACGACGGCGCCACCACCACGCGCCACCGCGTAACGCTGATGACTGGCGAGGGCCTGCGCCAGCTGGTGCTGGAGGAGGCCGACGCGCTGCGCTTCACCGATCCGGCGGTGCAGTCGCAGATCGACCGGGCGCTGTCGGCGGTGGCGGAGAACGCCCGGCGCGAGCGGCGGCGGCTGACCGTCCACAGCCGGGCACCGCAGGGCCAAGAAGGCGGACAGGCGGCCGGCGAGCGGCGGGTCCGGGTCGGCTTTGTCGCGGAGATGCCGCTGTGGAAAGCGACCTATCGGCTCAGCCTCGGCACCGGGCCAGGGCAAGACGGACAGGGGCAAGACGGACAGGGGCAAAACGGGCAGGCCGATAAGGGCAACGGTTCGCTGCAGGGCTGGGCGGTGCTGGAAAATCTCAGCGGCGAGGATTGGCGCGGCGTCGACCTGACGGTGGTGTCGGGCAACCCGGTCACCCTGCGCCAAGCGCTCTACACCCCCTATTTCGTCGAGCGGCCGGAGGTGCCGGTGGAGGTGCTCGGCCGCGTGCTGCCCAGCGCCGACGAAGGAGCGGTGACGCTGAACGACGCCCGCCCGGCAATGCGGTCGCAGTCGGAGGCCTCGCGTGCCGGCGCGCCGCCCGCCACGGCCATGGCCGCTCCGGCGCCGATGCCCGGCGCGCCGGCTCCGGCACCGATGGGTGAAGCACTGGCGAAGGTCGCCCCCTATGGCAGCGCCGCGGGAACGCCGGCGATGGCCGCGGTGCGCGGTGCCGAGGCCGGTGCGGCGGAGGGCGTCCAGGTGCTGTTCCATTACCCGCAGCCGGTCAGCGTGCCGAATGGCGGGACGCTGATGATGCCGATCGCCGCGAGCACCCTGCCGGTGGAGCGGGTGGCGCTCTACCAGCCCGCCGCCGACGCCCGCCACCCGCTGGCCTCCCTGCGGCTGCGCAACGACGGCGACACCGCCCTGCCGCCGGGGCTGCTGACCTTCTATGACAGAGGCTCGGCGAACAGCGCTTATGTCGGTGATGCCCGGATGGCGACCCTGCCGGCGGGCGAGAGCCGGCTGCTGTCCTTCGCCGTCGATCAGTCGGTCACCGTCGACCGCGAGGAGAAGCCGAGCCGCCGGCTGTCGCGCGCCACCATCGCCGACGGTGTGCTGACCCTGTCGGTGATCGACCGGCAGAGCACGACCTATACGGTGGCCGGTGCCCCGGACGCCGACCGCGATGTCGTGATCGAGCATCCGCGCCGTCCCGGCTGGGACCTGGCCGAACCGGCGAACGGCAAGCCGGAGGCGACCGCCACCGCCTATCGTCTGCCGCTGGCGGTGCCGGCCGGCAAGACGGTGACGCTGACCGCCACGCTGGAACGGCCGCGGCAGGAGCGGATCATCCTGACCGACCTGACCGCCGACCAGATCGCCGCCCGCGCCTCCGCCCCCGAATTGCCGGCGGAGGTTCGTCAGGCGCTGACCACGCTCGCCGGCCTGCGCGCCGCCGTCGCCGAGAAGGAGCGTCGCATCGCCGAGCTGGAGCGCGAGCGGACGGAGCGCATCGCCGACCAGGACCGCCTGCGCGAGAACCTGAAGGCCCTGCCGGCGGGCAGCGACCTGCACAAGCGGACGCTGGCGAAAATGGCGGAGGCGGAAAACCGGCTGGACGCGCTGGCTCGGGACTTGGGCACCGCCCGCTCGGAAGCGGAAGCGGCGCGGCAGACGCTGCGGGAGCGGGTGAAGGCGATGGCGATCTGAGAGTAGCAGAGAGTTCGGTGGCGGCCTGAATGCCCCCTCCCCATCCCTCCCCCACCTTCGGTGGGAGAGGGGGCGGGACGCTTGTCAGCGTAACTGAAATGCGGAGCGGCGGAGTCCCCTCTCCCGCGGAACGCGGGGGAGGGTTAGGGAGGGGGCCCCCGCCGCGACACTTCACCTCCTACAGCGTCGTCGCGCTGCAATAGGCCCAATCCTCACCCTGCAGACCGAAGAAGGCGGCGACAGGCTTGCCGCTGGAGCGGTCGACGACGACGCGGAAGCGGCTGCCGGTGCAGGTGCCCTGGGGCTGCTTGGCGAAGGGCAGCTTGACGTGCTTGGACTTCAGGCAAGCGTCGGACATCTTCGGCGGGTTGGCCGGGCCGTCCACCTTCTTGCCGTTCAGCACCATATAATAGTTGGTGGCCTGCCCGCCCTTGACATCGGCCTTCACCTCGATCTTGCCGAAGCGCGATTTGTAGAGGCCGGCATCCTGTTCGCCATCCGGTGCGCCGCCGGGCAGCGAGCGGAAGGAGATGGCGGCGCAGGACGGCGGATCCTTGGCCTCCGCCGGGGCGGCGGCCAGTACGGCAAAACCGCCGGCCAGCAGAAGGGCGGCAGGTAGCAGGCGTGCAGAGAGCATCGGAGAACCCTTTCGAACCGGTTGAACCGTCACTTCGGCAATATACAGATGGCGGTCTGCTGCATCAGGGCGCAATCCTTCTCCGCGCCGCCGTCCAGCATCGACACCTCGACCTGGGTGATCGTCAGGGTGCGCCCCGGCTTCACCACACGGGCGCGGGCGATCATCACGTCGCCCTTGGCCGGCGCCATCAGGTTGATCTTGAACTCCACCGCCAGAACTTCGGCACCCGCCGGCATCAGGCTGTAGGCGGCATAGCCGCCGGCATTGTCGGCCAGCGTGCTGACCATGCCGGCATGGAAGAAGCCGTGCTGCTGCGTCAGTTCGGGGCGGAACGGCAGCCGCATTTCGCAGAATCCCGGCTCGACCGCCGTCAACTCGATGCCGAGAGTCCGGCAGATCGGCTGCTGTTCGAAGGAGGCGAGACAGCGCGCCTTCCAGTCGGGGTCGCGGGGAACGAAGGTGTCGGCCAAGGCGAAGCACTCCGGCAAAGGGACGTCGCGGGACAGCCTGCGTCAGCCGCCCCGCCGGATCAAGTCCGTATCCCTATAGGTCAGCCGCCGATCTCAGCTGCCGATCAGGCCCATCTGCGGGCTGGACGGTTCGGCATGGGCGCGCATCGGCATACGGCCGGCCAGATAAGCGTCGCGGCCGGCGCTGACCGCGTCGCGCATCGCCGCCGCCATCCGCACCGGATCGCGCGCCTTCGACACTGCCGTGTTCAGCAGCACGGCGGCGCAGCCCAGTTCCATCGCCAGGGCGGCGTCGGATGCGGTGCCGATGCCGGCGTCCAGCACCACCGGCACGGGGCTGCGGGCGCAGATCGTCTCGATGGCGTGCGGGTTGCGGATGCCCATGCCCGAGCCGATGAAGGCGCCCAGCGGCATCACCGCCGCCGCGCCCAGATCGGCCAGCTTGCGGCAGGTGACGGGGTCGTCGTTGCAGTAGGGCAGCACGACGAAGCCGTCATTGACCAGCTCATCCGTCGCGCGCAGCAGTTCCTCGACATCGGGATAGAGCAGTTCGCGGTCGCCGATGACCTCCAGCTTGATCCAGGGCGTATCGAGCGCCTCGCGCGACAGCTGGGCGGTCAGAACGGCTTCCTTGGCGGTCATGCAGCCGGCGGTGTTGGGCAGCAGCCCGACCGGGCCGGTGGGGCGCCCGGCGGTGGCGCGGGCCAGCACGTCGACGAGGCTTTCCGAATAGCCGTCCAGGCTGATGCGCCGGATCGCCAGCGTGACCAGCTCGCTGCCGCTGGCCGCCAGCGCGTCGAGCATGAGCTGCTGATTCGGATAGCCGGCGGTGCCGAGGAAGAGGCGCGAGCCGAGGCTGCGCCCGGCGATGGTGAGAGTGTCGGATTGGGACATGGGGAGTGCCTTTTGAAGGCCCTCTCCCGAGGGGGATTACCCGGGGACTCCCCCTCTCCCCCCGGGGAGAGGGTCGGGGTGAGGGGGATGCACATGCCGGATTTTCCGAGAATCCTCGCCGCGCGCCCCCCTCACCCTAACCCTCTCCCCGGGGGGGAGAGGGGATTCTTCCCGGATCACTCGCGGAGAGGGAAATTAAGGTCAGCCGCCTTGGATCGGGCGGACGATTTCCAGGCTGTCGCCGGGCTGGAGCGGGGTTTCGGGCCAGCGGCGGCGGGGGACGACGGCGCCGTTCAGGGCGACGGCGACGCCCTGCGCACCCTCGGCGATGCCGCGGCCGGCCAGAAGCTCGGCCAGTGATGCCGCGGACAATGGCTCTTCGCGGCCATTGATGCGGATGGCGCTCATGCGGCGGCTCCCGCCGCAACAAAGCGGTCGGCAGCGAAAGGGCGCAGCAGCGGGTCGGTCTCGCCGGTCAGCACCAGCCGGGCGATGCCGTCGGCGGTCACCGGGGTCAGCAGGATGCCGTTGCGGTGGTGGCCGGTGGCGTGGATTAGGCCGGGAATGCCGCTGTCGCCCAGGATCGGCGCATCGTCGCGGCTGCCGGGGCGGAAGCCGACCCAGGCCTCCTCGATCGGCAGTTCGGCGATGCCGGGCAGCGCCCGCCATGCCCCCTCCAGCAGGGCGAACTGCCCGCCGGCGGTCAGACGGTCGTCGAAGCCGCGCTCCTCCGTGGTGGCGCCGATCAGCAACCGGCCATCCAGCCGCGGGATCAGGTAGGTGCCCGGCGTCCACACCACATGGCGCAGCAGCGGCAACCGCGCGTCCATCCTCAGGCAGACCATCTGCCCCTTCACCGGCCGCACCGGCGGCTTGGCGGCGGGCGGCAGTCCCGGCACTCCGGCCGACCAGGCCCCGGCGGCCAGCACCACCCGGTCGGCCCGGTGCAGAGTTTCGGCAACCCGCACACCCACGGCGCGCCCGCCCTCCACCGCCAGCGCCACCTCGCCGCACTGCTCATGCAGGTGGGCACCGGCGGCCAGAGCGGCACGGCGCAGGGCGGCCGCGACCTTGCGGTTGTCGACCTGATGGTCGCCGGCACAGAACAGCGCACCGGCGACGCCGGGCTGCAGGAAAGGTTCGTGCCGCCGCACCTCGGCCCCGCTCAGCCATTCCACCGGCAGGCCCAGGTCGCGCTGGAAGCCGTGCAGGAAACGGACCTTGGCGGCATCGTCAGCGTTCAGCGCGATGACCATCGTGCCTTCGCTGCGCAGATCGACGGCCATGCCGCTCGCGGCTTCCAGAGCGCGGGCGAAGTCCGGCCACAGCGCCTGCGAGGCGCGGGTCAGCGGCAGCAGCCCCTCCTCGCCCGGTTCGGTTTCGACGCAGGCGGCCAGCATGCCGCCGGCGGCATGGGTGGCGCCGCGCCCGGCCTCTCCCCGCTCGAACAGATCGACGCGGCAGCCGGCCGACGCCAGCCTCCAGGCGATGGCAAGGCCGATGCAGCCGGCACCGATGATGGCGACGGACGGACGGGCAGCGGAAACGGAATATGGATGCGGTTCTGGCGCATGGATCATGCGGCGGCTCCCTTCGCTGGAATTACCCAGACAGGTTCGATGGGTGTGTTCTCAGCCGCGCGACCACCGCACGGCACCCCAGGCCTATGGCTTGCCTTATGCCAATGTTTCGCTGGCCCCACAAGCGGAATCGGTTCTTCCCGCCGGCGAGGCCGCCGCCCTCATATCAAGCACCCCCTACAACAAAAACACCGATGCCAGCCCCAGGAAGGCCAGGAAGCCGACGACATCCGTCACCGTCGTCAGGAACACCGCGCTCGACACCGCCGGATCGACGCCGAGCTTCTCCAGCCCCAGCGGGATCAGCGCACCGCTCAGCCCCGCCACCACCAGATTGATGATCATGGCGAGCCCGATGACGATGCCGATCAGCGGGCCGTACCAGACCAGCGCGATCGCACCGACCATCACCGCGAAGATGCCGCCGTTGATCAACCCGACCAGCAGCTCCTTGCCCACCACGCGCAGCGCGTTGGCCGACGACAGGTCGTGCGTCGCCAGCGCGCGGACGACGACGGTCAGCGTCTGGGTGCCGGCATTGCCGCCCATCGAGGCGACGATCGGCATCAGCACCGCCAACGCCACGATCTGCTCGATGGTGCCCTCGAACAGCGAGATGACGCCGGAGGCCAAAAAGGCGGTGGCGAGGTTGATGGTCAGCCAGCCGACGCGGCTGCGGGCGATGTCGGCGATGCCGCTGAACACGCCGGTGTCGCCCGACCCGCTCAGCTTGCGCAGGTCGTCCTCCGCCTCCTCGTCGATGATGCGGACGACGTCGTCGACGGTGATGACGCCGATCAGCCGGCCGGCGGCATCGACCACCGGCGCGGAGACCAGGGCGTATTGGCGGAACAGGTTCGCCACCTCCGCCCGCTCCATGGTGGCGGGGATGGAGTCGACCTCGCCGGTCACCAGATCGGCGATGCGCACGGCACGGCGCTGGCGCAGCAGCCGCGACAGCGGCACCGCCCCCACCACCCGGTGCATCGGATCGACGATGAAGATGTCGTAGAAATCCTCCGGCAGCGTATCGGTCGCCGCACGGACGAAGTCGATGGTCTTGCCGACCGTCCAGAATTCCGGCACCGCGACCAGCTCGCGCTGCATCATGCGGCCGGCGCTGTCCTCGTCGTAGGTCAGGTTCTCCTGCACCAGGGCGCGTTCGGCATCGGGCAGGTTCGCCAGGATCTGCGCGCGCGTCTCGGCGTCCAGATCCTCGATCAGTTCCACCGCGTCGTCGGTGTCCAGATCGGCGACGGCGGCGGCCAGTTCCTGCGGCTCGAACCGTTCGATCAGCGCTTCGCGCAGATCGGGGTTCAGGTAGGACAGCACCTCGCCGTCCAGCGCGGCGGGAAGCAGGTCGATCAGGTCGGCGCGCTCGGCCGGCTCCGCCTGTTCGATCAGGTCGGCGATGTCGGCGGCATGCAGCCCGTCGAGCCGCGCCAGCACGGCCTCGCGTTCGCGGGCGCGCAGCAGGCCGACGATCTCTTCCACGAACTCCGGCTCGACGCCGTAGGGACGTTCGTCGTCCGCCTCGGGACCGGCATGGGGGCGGCCGTGGGCGTGGGCGGCCCCGTCCGGCCGAAGATCCGGCCGCAGATCCGGCGTGTGGGGATCGGTGTGCATGCCGGCACCCTCCCTTCGACGATGCATCCCCCGCATGCCTGAGCCGGGTGGCCGGCGGCATGGTAACGGCGGGACGGCTCCGCGACATCGGACGGGACCGATGGCGCTTGGGGCCGGCGTTCGGGGTTTGCGGGTTGTGGAAGCCTTCCGGCCGGTGCCGGGAGCCGTCCGTCAAGGGACGGGACCGGTGACGGCGGAAGCGCCCCCGACATAGAGGCGCCGCCCCGGTTTGTCCAGCCCGGTTCGGCGGAAACCGGCAGGCAACGGCGGCATCGGCCGCAATTGCCACCATATCCTTGCACCGCCGCGACCCTTCATGTTCCCATGCGTCTCGCGCCGCGTCCGCGGCGGCGCGGGATGGGGATGGGGACCGAAAGCACCGATGGAGTATGCCTTCACCACCGTCGGCGGTCGCGACGGCATCCTGCTCTCCGGCCGCTGCACCTACGAGGACGGCACCCGCTTCCACGACATGTTGCGCGACTGGGACTTCGCGGCCAGCCCGGTGGTCCCGATCGACCTGCGCTTCGTCACCTTCATCGATTCCGCCGCCATCGGGATGATGTTCATCCTGGCGAACCGCTGCCGCGAGGCTGGCGGCCACATCGTCGCCAGCGGCGCCGCCCCGCACGTCATCCGCGCGCTGCGCCGCGCCACGCTGGACCGCTACATCGAGTTCCGCTGACCCGGCCACGCCCCCCCCCCGCACGGCCCGAAATCGGGGAGGGTGGCACCCCGAACCGCTCGTCCTGGTCCCGGACGGCGCCTTCCGATGCGCCGTTGACCCACCATGTCATAAAAACGCAACACTGGCCGCTCCCGTACCCCCCACCTTTGGAGCGCCTGTGGAGTACCTGCATCGTCTCGACCAGTCGCTGCTGCTGTGGCTGAACCAGTTCGCGGGGCACAGCGCGGCGTTGGACATGGCGGTGCGCGGGATCGCCAACATCTATCTGATCAAGCTGGGGCTGTTCAGTGCCGCCCTGTGGTGGCTGTGGTTCCGCCGCGAGGAGACGGAGGCCGGGCGCCGGCTGGTGGTGGACGCCATCGCCGCGGTGGTGCTGGCGGTGGCGGCGTCCATCCTGATCCAGGCGGTGATGCCGGCCCGGCCGCGCCCGCTGCACGACGCCGGCCTCTCCTTCGTCCCGCCGATCGGCCAGAGCCGCGACGCCCTGAAGAATTGGAGTTCCTTCCCCAGCGACAACGCCGCGCTTGGCTTCGCGCTGGCCGCCACCTTCCTCCGCGCCTCGCGCCCGTGGGGGCTGCTGGCCTGCCTGTGGGCGGCGCTGGTGATCGCGCTGCCGCGGGTCTATCTGGGCCTGCATTATCCGGGCGACGTCACCGGCGGCGCCCTGATCGGCATGCTCAGCGCCTTCGCCGTCGCCCGGCTGCTGCCGATGGGCGGCATCCACCGGCTGGTCGCCTGGGTGGAGGAACGCTGGCGCCCCTGGTTCTACGGCGCCGCCTTCCTGGTGATCTACGAGATGATGGTTCTGTTCGAGGATGTCCGCCGCGCCTGCGGGGGAGCGGCCAAGCTGCTGCACGCGCTGGCGGGGTAAGGCCCGGATACCGAAGCCCGGATACGAAAAAGCCCGCTCGGTCTTGCGACCTGCGGGCTTTTCGGTGTTCCTGTATCCCCAGGATGGTCCCATCTGCATGGGAGAGTGGTGCGGTCGAGAAGACTCGAACTTCCACGGGTTGCCCCACAGCGACCTCAACGCTGCGCGTCTACCAATTCCGCCACGACCGCATCAGGCTGGTAGTCCCCGACGCTCGCTCGCGCGCCTCATCGGGTGGAGCGGGTAGATATCAGCTTCCCGATGGCCGATCAAGCGTTACAATCATCGTCTGCGAAGAAAAATTCGGGACGGCCTTCCGGCCGCTCCGCCCACACCGTCCGCCGACGCCATCAGAGACCAGATCGAATGACCTCCCCGACCAGCCTGTCCGCCAGTCAGCCCGACATGCCCGCCCCGCAGCAGATCGAGTGGCGCATCTCCGACCAGCCGGTGCCCTACCCCGACGCCATCGCCGAGATGGAGGCGCGCGTCGAGGCGATCCGCGCCGGCACCGCGCCGGAACTGGTCTGGCTGTTGGAGCATCCGCCGCTCTACACCGCCGGCACCAGCGCGCGCGACGAGGATCTGCTGGAGGCCGACCGCTTCCCGGTCTACCGCAGCGGGCGCGGCGGCCAGTACACCTATCATGGGCCGGGACAGCGCGTGGCCTACGTCATGCTGGACCTGAAGAAGCGCGGTGCCGACATCCGCGGCTTCGTCCGCGATCTGGAGGAATGGATCATCCGCACGCTCGCCGCCTTCAACATCAAGGGCGAGCGGCGCGAGGGCCGCGTCGGCATCTGGGTCGACAAGCAGCCCTATGGCGGGCTGAAGGGCCAGGAGGACAAGATCGCCGCCATCGGCGTGCGCGTGCGCCGCTGGGTCAGCTTCCACGGCATCGCCCTGAACGTGGAGCCGGACCTGTCCCATTTCGGCGGCATCGTCCCCTGCGGCATCGCCGAGCATGGCGTCACCTCCATCGTCGCGCTGGGCCAGCTGGTGACGATGGAGGACGTCGATTCCGCCCTGATCGCGGCATGGCCGGAGGTGTTCGGCGGCCCGATGCGCGGTGAGGAGGACGGCGACGGGGACGCCTAGTACTTCTTGAACCCGCCGGCGGCCGGGGTGCCCGCCTGGGTGCCGGCGGGGTTCACGCGCGGGTCCTGGTTGTCCATCGACTGCACGGTGCAGCCGGTCGAATCGCCGTTGCGGAACAGGTAGATCTTCTTGCGGTCGGCCTTCTTGCCAGGATCGTGCAGGTTCAGCCCATGGCCGAAGGCGACGCCCAGCACCTCGCCCTTGTAATAGGCGCGGAAGCGCATCGGCTCGATCTCGTTGAAGCGCAGGGCGGCGCAGTCCTTGCTCAGTTCCTTCTCGAACTTGCCGGCCTTGCGCCAGTCCTCCTTGGAGCGGATCGTCATCCACTGCGACGGCAGCGCGTATTGCACGATCGGCGGCGCGATCGGCAGGCTGGCCCCCGGCTGCGGCGGCGCCATGTGGCCCTGCTCCGTCCGCTCCAGCGCACCGGCCAGCGCCGGGGCGGCCCCCAGCAGCGTCAGCCCGCACAGCCAGAGGGCTGCCTTGACGGGCGCATCAAATCCGGACATCGAACCCACGCTCCTTGACCTCGCCGACCGCTTTCTCCTTGGCAGGCATTTGAATGGATGGCGCAGCAGTGGCCACCTCCCCCAGCCGTCCGGAGAGCGACAGCGACAGGTCCAGCGCTCCGCCTTCCTCCGGCGCACCCAGCGGCTGCAACGTCACCGTGCCTTCCAGCCCCTGCGGCGGCCCGGACATCGCCCCGCTCAGCGCCGCCATGACGCGGCCGAGATCGTCGATGACGACCCGGTCGGTCTCGACCGTCAGCCCCCGGCCCGGACGGATGGAGGAGCGGAGGACGCCGAGCATGGCGGCCAGCCCCTCGCCCTTCTCCTCGGCCGGCACCCGCGCCAGCACCAGGGCCGCGTCGGCCAGCCTGACATCCACATGCCCATCGGCCAGGGCAAGGCCGATCCCCCGCAGATCCACTACCACATCCGGCCCGGCGTCCTCGCCCAGAGGCCGCAACTCGCCGGCCTGTCCGTCCAGCGCTATGACCGCGGCCCGGCGCTCCGCCTCGCCGAAGCGGGCGACGAGCGCGGTTTCAGCGGCGGCGGCATCGCTCCCGTCCATGCCGAAGGCGGTCAGCAGCCGACCCAGATCGCGCGCCAGCGCCTGGATCGCCGGCCCCAGCCGGTCGGCAAGATCGGCCGCCGGCGGTTCGGACGGCCGCGCCGGCGCATCCTGCACCGCCTCCGCCCCCAGGCTGAGGCGAACGGCCGGGTCGCCGCGTCCCGGCGCGGCGGAAGCCTTTGGCGCCGGCGCAGTCACGGTCGCGCGGACAGCCTTGCCCTTCGCCTCCGCCGCTTTGGCGAAGACTCCGGTGAGCATGGCCTTCATGCCGGCCACATCCGGTTTTCTGGCGGTCATCCGGCTACCATCCCCAAAACCACTGAGGGGCCAGCATGCCGCCGTCATGGTTAGCGGAACGCTAATGCGGGACCTAGGCCGTCGGCCGCTGCTCGAACCCCACCATGCCGGGGTCCTGCTCCGGTTCGGACACCACGTCGCGGACGATGGCCGATGGCGGGCCACGGCGGCAGGCGACCAGCATGCGGTCGACAGCGTCGGCGGGGCCGGCGAACAGAGCCTCCACCGTGCCGTCGCTGCGATTGCGCACCCAGCCGGTCAGGCCGAGCCTGTCTGCCTGATCGACGGTCCAGCCGCGATACCACACCCCCTGCACCTTGCCCTGGATGCGGACGCGAACCGCCTTCCGGTCGACAGCGCTCATGCCGCGCCACCCTTCGCGGCGGTGCTCCGTTTGCCCTGCTCCTCGTCCAGCAGGGCCTTGCGGGACAGTTTTCCGATCATGGTCTTGGGCAGCTCCTGGCGGAATTCCACGACTTTCGGCATCTCGATGGGCGACAGCTTGTCCTTCAGGAAGGCGTGCAGCTCCTCGGCGGTCAGGCTCTGTCCATCGTCCAGCCGGACATAGGCCTTCACCGTCTGGCCACGATACTCGTCCGGCAAACCCGCCACCACGCATTCGGCGACCGCCGGGTGCAGGTAGATCGCCTCCTCCACATTGCGGGGATAGACGTTGAAGCCGCTGCACAGGATCATGTCCTTGATGCGGTCGACGATGGTGGTATAGCCGTCCTCGTCCATCACCCCGACATCGCCGGTGTGCAGCCGGCCGTCGACCAGCGTCTGCGCCGTCTCGGCCGGGCGGCGCCAATAGCCTTTCATCACCTGCGGCCCGCGGATGCAGACTTCGCCCTTCTCGCCCGGCGGCAGGACGCGGCGCGGTTCCTCCAGGCTGACGATCTCGACGATGGTCCCGGGCAGCGGCAGGCCGATGGAGCCCTTCTTGTCCGAATGCAGCACCGCCGGATTGACGGTGGCGACGGGGGAGCATTCCGACAGGCCATACCCCTCCACCAGCGTGCAGCCGGTCGTGCGTTCGAACGCCTCCTTCACCTCCAGCGGCAGCGGCGCCCCGCCCGACATGCAGAAGCGGATCGAGGAAAGATCGAACTTCTCCAAGTGTTTATGGTGGTTGATCGCGGTGTAGATGGTCGGCACGGCGGGGAACAGGGTGATCCGCTCCGTCTGCAGGGTGCGCATCACCTGCTCCAGCTCGAAGCGCGGCAGCAGGACGATCTCCGCCCCCAGATGCAGGCCGAAATTCATCACCGCGGTCATGGCGAAGACATGGAACAGCGGCAGCACGCCCAGCATGCGCTCCTGCCCATCGTCACGTCCTTCGCCCGGCTTACGCTCCTTCGCCGCGTACCATGTCGCGCACTGGATGGTGTTGGCGTAGAGATTGGCGTGGGTCAGCATCGCGCCCTTCGGCACGCCGGTGGTGCCGCCGGTGTATTGCAGCACCGCGACATCCTCCTGCGCATCGATGGCGACCGGGGTCGGCCGGCCGTCGTTGGCGATCAACTGGGCGAAGGGGATGTGGCGGTCGTCGCGCGGGATCGCCGCGATCTCCGCCCGCTTGGCGATGGGAAACAGCCAGTTCTTCGGGAAGGGCAGGATGTCGGCCATGCGGCAGATCACCAGCCGCTTCAGCCCGGTCTCCTCCAGCATCCGCGCCATCTTGCCGTAGAGCAGCTTGAGGTCCAGCGTGACCATCAGGTCGATGTCGCTGTCGCCGATCTGGTGGATCAGTTCGCGCTCGGCATAGAGCGGGTTGAAGTTCACCACCGTGCCGCCGGCCTTCAGGATGGCAAAGAAGGCGATGACGTAATAGGGCGTGTTGGGCAGGAACAGCCCGACCCGCGTGCCCTTCCCCACCCCGATCGCCTGGAAGCCGCGGGCGGCGCGGTCGACCAGCCGCCCCAGTTCGCGATAGCTGGTGCGCTTGCCCAGGAAGTTCAGGCAGGGCTTGTCGCCGTGACGGGCGACGGCGCCCTCCAACAGCTCAGTCAGCGGCCGGGCCGGGATGGGCATCGCCCAATCCACCGCCGGCGGGTATGAGGCCAGCCATGGATAATCGGGCAGCTTGCGGGCGGCATCTCCCATCGCGCGGTTCCTCCCCTGAATTTCTGGCCCTGAGTTCCTGGTTCCGGTGGCCGGTTTCGCCCGACACCGCCGCCGCCCCGAGTCTACGCCGGGAAGCGGGGGATTGTCCCCTGGAGAGGAGATGGGATCGCCGCCATCCTGAACAAGCAGGAGCTGTGTTGCCTGCCGCCTTATCGCACGCCGCGCAGCCGGTGCAGCACCTCCACCGCCATCCATTCGGCAAGGTTTCCATCCTCGCCATCCAAAAAGACGGCGACGGAGACCGGAACCGGCCCCGGCGCATGGAAGGCGGCCGGCGTGACCCCCGGCCCGCCGCCGGTGTGGCCCCAATAGGGTCCGGCCACCGGGTCCAGCTCCACCATCATGCCGAGCCCATAGGACGGCTCGACCCAGGGCCGCCCGCCCATCGGCCCGCCGACCGGCAGACCGTCCCGCATCCGCCGCAGCAGCGCATCCGGCAGGTAGTCCTCGGTCAGGCCGTGGATGAAGCGGCAGGCATCCGCCGCCGTCATCGCCACCACCCCATGCGACACCCAGCCGGGATGATAGGCCTTCTCCACCGCATCCCCGCCGAAGGTCGGGCTCGGACCGAAGAACAGCCCGGTGAGGTCGGAGCGGTCGCGCAGAAGCGACGCGCTGGACAGCCCGAGCGGGTCGAAGACCTCGCGCGCCAGCAGCTCCGCCAGCGGGGCGCCGCCCGCCCGCTCCAGCAGCCGGCCGATCAGCAGATAGCCGATGTTGGAATAGGCGAAGCTGCCGACCGGCACCCCCTCCACCCCGCAACGGGCGAGGAACTCCTCGCCGCTCCAGGGCTCCGTTCCGGCGGCGACGGCGGCATGGTAATCGGCCCGGCCGCCATAATCGGGCAGCCCGGCGCGGTGGGTCAGGATCTGCGCCACGCTGACCGACACCGGCCGCCCAGCCAGTTCCGGCAGCCAGCGCTCTGCCGGCCCGTCGAGATCGACCACGCCGCGCGCGGCCAGCCGCAGCACGGCGGCGGCGAGGATCGTCTTGGTCAGGCTGTAGACCAGGGCGCGCCGGTCGGCCGGATCGGCTGGATCGGTTGGATCGGCCGCCGCCGCTCCGCTCACGGGCTTCCGCCGCAGCACCAGCGTACGGATCGGCTCCGCATCGGCTCCCCGGCCGCGGAGAAAGGCGACGACGGCAGTCCCGGCCGGGGCGGGGCTCGCGCTCTCCTCCCCCAGCAGATCGGTCAGGGCAGCGGCCAGCAAGTCCGGTTCGGTATCCGCACCCGCCAAATTATTCTTGTTCTTGTCCATCACTCGCCCACTCCCGCTACCCGTCCTGTTTGTCACCACAGATAAGAAGGCACCCACAAGGCAAAGGAAAATCGGGTCCGCTCCTACTGGGGCGCCCCGCAGGTGGACCGTTAACCACAACTGTCGGCTGTCACCCGCCGCCGACCTGCTGTATCCTTATGAAACCGCCCCCGTGGAGGGCCGCGCCATGCCCGTGATGGACGCCGACCAGCGCCGGAAACTGGAAGACCAGCTGCTTCGCAAGGCGGAGGAAGCGATACGGACCCTGCGCCGGGAGGCGGAGACCGGCGACCCCGCCCGCGTCGATTCGCTGGCGGAGGGAATGGCCGGGCTGCTGAAGACCCGGGAATTCCCCAGCCTGCGCGCCGCCGAGTTCCGCGAGCTGACCCGCGCCGTCCAGCGCGGCGCCTATCAGCGCAGCGTCGATTCGCTGCTGATCCAGGCCGAACGCTGCGGCCATCGCGGCGACGAAAAGGGACGCAACGCGCTGCTGACCCAGGCCAAAGACCATTTTGCCAAGGCCCTGCGCTTCGGCGCCGACGACGAGTTCCGCCACGGTGTCGAGCGGCGCGTGCAGGCGACGCTGATGACCAGCAAGGACGGGGTGGACGACCGCACCAAGCAGGCGGCCAAGCACAAGCTGGACCAGCACGATGTCGGCGCCAAGCCGCCCAACGGCATCGAGCGCCGCCGCGCCATCCGCTACATGGACCCGGTCCTGGCGGTGGAGGCGGAGGGGCGGCGCTGCACGACGATCAACTGGTCGACCCGCGGCCTGCTGGTCGACCTGCCGCCGGAGGAATTCGCCCATGCCGTCGGCGGCAGGCTGCGGCTGGAGCTGTATTGCCCGGAAATTCCGGTGGGTCCGGATAAGACCAGCCATCGCATCGGCGGCCGGCAGATCGCCCATGTGGTGCGCCTCGACCCCGACCGCCGCGCGGTGGCCCTGTCCTTCCCCGACATCAGCACCGTGATGCTGGACCTGATACACGCGATGAAGGAGGCCGGCATCAAACCCGAACCGGAGCGCTGACCGACCTCCTTCACCTCCAAACTCACATCACGCCGATCCCGCTGGGCGCCGTCACGGCATGTTCCTTCAGGATCGCTTCGGAGATCGCCGACACCTCGATCAGCTGGACCTCGTAGCCCCACAGGTTGGCGATGTGGCGCAGCACCGCCTTGGCGTCGCTCTCGTCCAGCAGCACGCCGTTGGTGACGCGGTGCTGCAGGATCAGCTTGCGGTCGCCGGCAAGATCGACGTCGACGATCTGGATGTCCGGCTCCAGGTAGCCGAGGTCGTACTGGCGGGCCAGCTTCTTGCGGATGTCGCGATAGCCGCGCTCGTTGTGAATGTGATCGACCAGCAGATAGGGGTCCTCCGCGTCGTCGCGCACGCTGAACAGCTTCAGTTTCCGCATCAGATGCGGGCTGAGATATTGCAGGACGAAGCTCTCGTCGCGGAAATTGGCCCAGGCCTCGCGCACCGCCGCCATGCCGTCGCCCTGGCCGGCGAGGTCGGGGAACCACTGGCGGTCCTCGTCGGTCGGTTTCTCGGCGATGCGGGCGATGTCCTGCATCATCGCGAAGCCGATCGCGTAGGGGTTCAGGCCGGAGAAGCGCTTGTCGTCGAACTCCGGCTGGAACACCACCGAGGTATGGGAGTGCAGGAACTCCAGGAAGGCGCCTTCGCTGATCTGGCCGGTCTCGTGCAGGCGGCTCATGATCTGGTAATGGACGTAGGTGGCGCAGCCCTCGTTCATCACCTTGGTCTGTTTCTGCGGATAGAAATACTGGGAGATGTGGCGGACGATGCGCAGGATCTCGCGCTGCCAATGCTCCAGCCGCGGCGCCTTCTTCTCCAGGAAATAGAGGATGTTCTCCTCAGGCAGTCCCAGCAGCTTCTTGCGCTCCGACACCGACTTGGCCGGACGCGGGCCGGCGGCGGTTTTGGGCACCGTGCGCCACAGATCGTTGAAGGTCTGGTCCTGATATTCCTGCCGCTCGCGCTCGCGCCGCTGTTCGGTCCGCAGGTCGGAGCGCTTCTTCGGATATTTGTGCACGCCCTGGCTCATCAGCGCATGGGCGGCGTCCAGCACCCGCTCCACCGCGGCATGGCCGTAGCGTTCCTCGCAATGGGTGATGTAGGTCTTGGCGAATTCCAGATAGTCCAGGATGCCCTGGGCGTCGGTCCATTGCTGGAACAGCTGGTTGTTCTTGAAGAAGTGATTGTGGCCGAAGGCGGCGTGGGCGATCACCAGCGTCTGCATCGTCATGGTGTTCTCTTCCATGATGTAGCTGATGCAGGGGCTGGAATTGATGACGATCTCGTAGGCCAAGCCGCGATAGCCCTTGCGGTACATCATCTCGTCGCGGGCGAAATGCTTGCCGAAGGACCAGTGCTTGTACATCAGCGGCATGCCGATGGACGAATAGGCGTCGAGCATCTGCTCGGCGGTGATGACCTCGATCTGATTGGGATAGACGTCGAGGCCCATTTCCTTCAGCGCGATGTGCTCGACGGCGTCGTAGACGCGCTTGATCTTGTCGTAATCCCACTCGACGCCGTCATACAGCAGCGCGTCGGGTCTGGTGATCACAGCGGTCATTCTCGATCTCCCCCTACCGCCCCCCCGGCTATGGGATGGGGGCGGTGATTTCCCTTTATCCCCTTACGCTCCCGCCTTCTCGCGGGCGAACAGCTCGCGGAAGACCGGGAAGATCTCCCGGCGGGAGCGGACGCGGCGCATCGCCAGCGGGCGTTCCGGGCTCTGCACCTGCTTGTAGGTGCGCCACAGCTCCGTCTCGCGGCCCAGCGCCGACAGGCCCATGTTGTGTTCCGCCGCCACCTCAATGTAGGCGAAATACTGGCACATCGGCAGGATGACATCGCGCAGCAGGGTCGCCGACTTGGCGTTGTCCGACGACATGTTGTCGCCGTCCGACGCCTGGGCGGCGTAGATGTTCCATTCATTGTGCGGATAGCGGTCCTGCACGACCTTCTGCATCTCCTCCAGCGCGGTCGACACCACGGTGCCGCCGGTCTCGGTGGAGTAGAAGAAGGTTTCCTCGTCGACCTCCTTGGCCTCGTGGGTGTGGCGGATGAAGACGATGTCGACCGACCGGTACCGCCGCCGCAGGAACAGGTACAGCAGCATGAAGAAGCGCTTGGCCAGATCCTTCATGTGCTCGGTCATCGAACCGGACACGTCCATCAGGCAGAACATCACCGCCTGGGCGATCGGCTTCGGCACCGATTCGAACCGGTTGTAGCGGACGTCGATCGGGTCGATGAAGGGAATGCGCTTGGAGCGCAGGACGATGTGTTCCAGCTGTTCGCGCAGCGCCTGGATCTGGTCGGCATCCTCGCCGGCCTCCTCGGCCTCGCGCAGCAACTCCTCCAGCTCTCGGATTTCGTCGCGCTTGGGGCGCTTCAGCGCGATGCGGCGCGACAGGCTGTTCCGCATGGTGCGGACGAGGTTCAGGTTGGCGGGCGATCCCGACACCGAATAGCCGGCCCGGGTCAGCGTGTGCGATTCCGACTGCTTGACCTTCTGCTTCACCAGATCGGGAAGCTCCAGATCCTCCAGGAAGATGTCGAGGAACTCGTCGCGCGACAGGACGAAGCGGAACTCGTCCTCGCCCTCCCCGTCGGCGCTGCCCTCGCTGCCGCGACCGCCGCCACCGCCGTCCGGGCGCTGGATGGTGTCGCCTTCCACATATTCCTTGTTGCCGGGCACGACATAGTCGCGCACCCCGCCCTGGCTGGCGCGGTGGAAGGACGGTTCGCGCACGCCGCCGGCGGCGATCGTCACCTTCTCGCCGTTCTCGATATCCTGGATGCCCCGCTTGCCGGAGGCGTCGCGGACCGCCTTGACCACCTGTTCCTTGGCACGGCGCAGGAAGCGCTGGCGGTTGGCCAGGCTCTTGCCTTGCGGGTTCAGGCGACGGTCGATGATGTTCATCAAGGGGCTGGCCCTCCCACCCGTTTCGTCACGCGGCCTTCGAACTCTGACAGCATTCTATGACAGTGGGGTCGCCGCGGGGCGTTGCAACACCCCGCCCCGCGGCAATTATGCACCCAGCAGTCTACTGAACTCAGCCCGCCTGCTTGACCCGCATGTACCACTCGACCAGCCGGCGGACCTGCCGCTCGGTGTAGCCGCGGGTCATCATGCGCGAGACGAACTCGGTGTGCTTCTTCTCGGTCTCGCCGTCCTTCTTCGAGCCGAAGCTGATGACCGGCAGCAGATCCTCGACCTGGCTGAACATCCGCTTCTCGATGACCTCGCGGATCTTCTCGTAGGAGGTCCAGGACGGGTTGCGTCCGGCATTCGCCGCCCGGGCGCGCAGGGCGAACTTCACCACCTCGTTGCGGAAGTCCTTCGGGTTGGCGATGCCCGCCGGCTTCTCGATCTTGGTCAGCTCCTGGTTCAGCAGCTCGCGGTTCATCAGCTGGCCGGTGTCGGGATCCTTGAAGTCCTGATCCTCGATCCAGGCGTCGGCATAGTCCACGTAGCGGTCGAACAGGTTCTGGCCGTAATCGGAGTAGGATTCCAGATAGGCCTTCTGGATCTCGTTGCCGATGAACTCGGCATAGCGCGGGGCGAGTTCGGCCTTGATGAACTCGACGTACTTCTTCTCCGTCTCCTCCGGGAACTGTTCGCGCCGGATTGCCTGTTCCAGCACATACATCAGATGCACCGGATCGGCCGAGATCTCCGTCGAGTCGTAGTTGAAGGTCGAGGCCAGGACCTTGAAGGCGAAGCGGGTGGAGATGCCGCCCATGCCCTCGTCGACGCCGGCCTGATCCTTGTACTCCTGCATCGACTTGGCTTTGGGATCGGTTTCCTTGACGCTTTCGCCGTCATAGACCCGCATCTTGCTGTAGAAGCTGCTGTTCGGATGCTCGCGCAGGCGCGACAGCACCGAGAAGCGGGCCAGCATCTCCAGCGTCGCCGGGGCGCAGGGTGCGGTCGCCAGATCGGAACTGCGGACCAGCTTCTCGTAGATCTTCTGCTCCTCCGCCACCCGCAGGCAGTAGGGGACCTTGATGACGCAGATGCGGTCGATGAAGGCTTCGTTGTTCTTGTTGTTCTTGAAGGTCTGCCACTCCGCCTCGTTGGAGTGGGCCAGGATCACGCCCTGGAAGGGGATGGCGCCGATGTTCTCCGACCCGACATAGTTGCCCTCCTGCGTCGCGGTCAGCAGGGGGTGCAGCATCTTGATCGGAGCCTTGAACATCTCGACGAATTCCAGCATGCCCTGGGTCGCCCGGTTCAGGCCGCCGGAGAAGCTGTAGGCGTCGGGATCGTTCTGGCTGTAGATCTCCAGCTTGCGGATGTCGACCTTGCCGACCAGGGACGAGATGTCCTGGTTGTTCTCGTCGCCCGGCTCAGTCTTTGTCACGCCGATCTGGCGCAGCTTGCTGGGATGCAGCTTCACCACCTTGAAGCGGTTGATGTCGCCGCCGAACTCGTCGAGGCGCTTGACCGCCCACGGGCTCATCAGTCCGGTCAGGCGGCGCTTCGGGATGCCGAAGCGTTCCTCAAGCTCGTCGCCGATCTCGTCCGGGTTGAACAGGCCGAGCGGGCTTTCGAAGGTCGGGCTGATCTCCTTGCCGGCCTTCAGGACGTAGATCGGGCATTTCTCCACCAGCGATTTCAGCCGCTCCGCCAGCGACGACTTGCCGCCGCCGACCGGGCCCAGCAGGTAGAGGATCTGCTTGCGCTCCTCCAGGCCCTGTGCGGCGTGCCGGAAGAATCCGACGATCCGCTCGATCGTCTCTTCCATGCCGTAGAACTCGGAGAAGGCGGGATAGACCTTGATGGTCCGGTTCATGAAGATGCGGCCCAACCGCGGGTCGCGGGCCGTGTCGACCACCTCCGGTTCGCCGATGGCGGCCAGGATGCGTTCGGAGGCCGAGGCGTAGGACATGGGGTCGTCGCGGCACAGCTGGAGATAGTCCATCAGGGACATCTCGGTCTCGCGGCGGGTCTCGTAATTCTGCGTGTAGCGCGTGAACAGTTCGTCGGCCGGGAACATTCGTCGCTCCGTCTTATCTGGTCCGATGCGCCGGGGCGCCGCCGGTGGCTGCGGCGGCAGGCCGCGGCGCATGCCGCGATCCATGGGGCACTCCAGGGAAGACGCGGACCTCAAGGGGTCCACAGCCTCCCCGCTCAGCGGTAGAAGCCAGCGGTCTGGTGTAAGGAACGGTCCTGTGAAGGCCGGGAGCCGTCCGTCCTGCGACGCGGCAACCCCCGAACGAGTCATTTTTGAATGTAATGCTCCACCTAGAGCTTTCCAGGCACTCAGGCTCCATAGCCGGAAAGCCCGCTGTGGAGCCGGCCTCAGCCATAGGACCTAGGTCCCACGGCCAGTGTGGGTGCGGCGAGCGCACCTGCTCAACCAGCGCGCGTGTTTGCCGCGCGTGCGGCGGAAGGTTCGGCGATTGGAGTGTGACGGCTTTGCAGAGAGACGGCGTGTATCCGGCGGCAGTCGTCGTTGCCCGTCCGGTCGGGGAGAGTTGCCCAGTGCTGGTCGATCCATTGCGGTTCGATCGGGCCCTCTTGATCACGCCATCGGCCTCCTCAAGCAAGCGCGCCGCCTCGACCAAGCACGGCGCAGGGATTTACCGTCGATGCTGGACTCCAAACCTTAACAAAATCTCGCAAGCGACATTGCGGCTGGCCGTATCGTATGGCCGGTGCTCCGTAACACCTCGCCCCAATACCTCGCCCAATACCTCTTTGAGATCATGTTGCGTCCCAATCATCCCCATCAACAAGGCGGAAATTGGGTGAGGATGGGGCACCCATGCGGCGCGGTGGGGGAATACCGCTCGATTACCGAATTGTTTCAACGGCTTGGCAAGCTTGCCACGGGGTGGGAAATTTTAAGGAGGGGTCCGCACCCTGCCGGCCGCCGCCGTCGGGAGCGACAATCACAGGCGGTAAACGCGACGTTCGGGCAAGGCCCGCTCAGGCCAGAAGGCTGGTCCCCAGCCCCATGGCCAGCACCCCGCGCAGGCTGGCGGGGGTGACCGGCTTGGCCAGCACCGCGTCGGCGCCGCCGTCACGCGCCTGGGCCTCACGGTCGCTGTCGACACGGCCGCTCATCAGCACCACCGGCAGGGCATGCCGGTAAGGCTCGCCGCCGGCGCGCAGCGCGCGGACGAAGCCGAAGCCGTCCATCGGCTGCATTTCCACGTCGCACAGCACCAGATCGGGAGAGTGTGCGGCGACGGCGGCAAGGCCCGACTCGCCGTCGGCGGCCTGATGGACCGCCTTGACGCCCAGCGTGCCCAGCATCTTCGCCAACACCATGCGGGTGAAGGACTCGTCCTCGACAACCAGGACCGACAAGGCGCCGAACGGCGTCTCCGTCCCGCCTGCCCCAGTGTCTTCAGCAGCATCCTCAGCCGATCGGTCAGCCACCACGCCCGCCCTTTCGCTTGAGCCACCCTCGGCGGACTGGCGCCGGGGGTCATTTCGTGACTGAACCTGTGTACGATGGCAACCAGAACCACGCAAGATGTCCAAAAATGCGAGGGGCGGAGTGCCCTGGATGAGCGGTTGCGCCGGTCCTCCGGCCCCGCTTAGATGGAACGCATGAGCTTCCTCGATCACATCCGCGCGTGCAACGCGCACGACCTGTCCGGTTTCCGCCCCTTCGAGCTGGACGGCCACACCGTGGGCTGGGTGCGCCATGCCCTGGCCGACGCGCTGCCCGGCGTCGATCCCGGCTTCGTCGTCACCGCCGACCGGCTGACCATTGCGCCCGAGATCCGGGACTTCGAAGCGCGCTCCACCCTGCTCGACCATGCCGCCGCCTATCTGGTGGAGCAGGGCACGGTCAAGGCGCTGCGCGGGGAATATTACCCCATCCTGCCACGCTGGGGGGCGGAGCCGCTGGCCCGGCTGGACCGCGCCGCGGTCGGCGCCTTCGGCATCGAGGCCTATGGCCTGCACATCAACGGCTTCGTCCGCGATGAGGCCAGCGGTAATGGGGCCGGCGGCCTGCTGCTGTGGGTCGGCCGCCGCGCCCGCGACCGCGAGGTGGCGCCGGGCCAGTTCGACAACCTGATCGCCGGCGGCCAGCCGATCGGCCTGACGCTGGCCGAAAACCTGGAGAAGGAGGCGGCGGAGGAGGCCGGGCTCGACGCCGAGACCGCGCGGCGCGCCGTGCCGGTCGGCGCCATCAGCTACACCATGGAGACTCCGGCCGGGCTGAAGCGCGACCGCCTGTTCGTCTACGACCTGGAGCTTCCGCCCGGCGTCACCCCGGTCAACACCGACGGCGAGGTGGAGGCCTTCGAACTCTGGCCGCTGGACAAGGTGGCCGACTCGGTGCGGGGCACCGGCGACTGGAAGTTCAACGTCAACCTCGTGGTGATCGACTTCCTGGTCCGCCACGGCTGGCTGACCCCGGAGAACGACCCCGACTATCTGGAGATCGCCTGCGGCCTGCGCCGGTAGGCCCGACTCCGGTCAAACAAAAGGCCCCGCTCTCTTGCGAGAGCGGGGCCTTTTTTGTTTCCGGCCGCGGGCGCGCCCGGTGCCTTTACCAGAGCCTTGCTTACCCTGAGCGTTGCTTGCCCTGGGCCTTACTGCGGCAGCGGCTGCGGGCTGTCGGCCAGCGAGCGCAGGTAGGCGATGACAGCGGCGCGGTCGTCGTCCTTCTTCAGGCCGGCGAAGGTCATCTTGGTGCCCGGGGCATAAGCCTTCGGGTCGTAGAGGAACTTGTTCAGCTCGTCATAGGTCCAGGTGCCGCCGGTCTTGACCAGGGCATCGGAATAGCTGAAGCCCTGCATGTGGCCCTTCGGACCGCCGAGGACGCCGTACAGGTTCGGGCCGACCTTGGCCGAACCGCCCTTGTCGAAGCTGTGGCAGGCGGCGCAGGCCTTGGCGACCTTCTGGCCGGCTTCCGGGCTGGCGGCGGCGAGCAGCGGCGCGATCGGCGCCGGACCGGTGGGAGCGGCACCCTTGTCGGCGGGCGCGCTTGCCCCCTCGGGCGTCGCGATGACATAGACGCTCTGTTCGAGCGGCTTCGAATGAACCAGCACCTTGGACGCGAATCCGGCCAGCATCGCGATCAGCCCGGCCAGCAGCACGGCGCCGAAAACCTTGTTCCACTCCATGCTCATTGAGAGCCCCTTTTTTCCCTATTTCAGTACACTCGGCGTTTCTCCCGCCCGCGGCTGAACGCGCCGCGGCTACCATAGCCCGCGGTCCGAAGCTTGTCATAGCCCAGCGGACCGCGAAAAAAGGTCGCATACAAATTTGTCGCAGTCACCAACCACTTAATTTCCTTGCGCATTACGCTGCACTGCAAAACCTCCTCCATCCGGGTCATACCGGCACTTGACGCCGCACCGGCGTCCATGTTTCACCCGCGCCAATGCCGTCTGGCCCGCTCTGGCGGACCTGATCCCCTTTCCACCGGAGCTTCCGCGCCATGCCGACCGCCTCCAGCCCCACCCGTCCCGTCAACCCGATCGTGGTGATCCCGGCGCGCATGGCCTCCACCCGGCTGCCCGGCAAGCCGCTGGCCGACATCCTGGGCGCGCCGATGATCGTCCATGTGCTGCGCCGCGCCATGGAGGCCGCCATCGGCCCGGTGGTGGTCGCCTGCGCCGAGCCGGAGATCGCCCGCGCCGTCGAGGCCGCCGGCGGTACCGCCGTGCTGACGCGCCCCGACCATCCCTCGGGCTCCGACCGCATCTTCGAGGCGCTGCAGCTGATCGATCCGGAGGGGCGGCACGACGCGGTGGTCAATGTGCAGGGCGACCTGCCGACCATCGAGCCGGAGAGCGTCCGCGCCGCCTTCGCTCCGCTGGCCGACCCGGAGGTCGACATCGCCACGCTGGTCGTCGAGATCACGCGGGAGGAGGAGATCAGCGACCCCAACGTGGTCAAGGCGGTGCTGGAGCTGCCCGCCGGCGCCCGCCAGGGCCGTGCGCTTTATTTCACCCGCGCCACCGCGCCGACCGGAGACGGTCCGCTCTATCACCACATCGGCCTCTACGCCTACCGCCGGGCGGCGCTGGAGCGTTTCGTGTCGCTGCCGCCCTCGGTGCTGGAGCAGCGCGAGCGGCTGGAGCAGCTGCGCGCCCTGTCCAATGGCATGCGCATCGACGCGGCGGTCGTTGACGCGGTTCCGTTGGGTGTCGATACTCCCGCCGACCTGGAGCGCGCCTGCGCCCTCCTGTCCGCCCGCAAGGGCGGCTGAGATCTGATGATGTCCGGCCGCAAGGCCGGCTGAAACCTTACCGACCCGCCTTTCCAAGATCCGCCGGGGGAACTTTGTCCATGCCCAGCTCCAACATCATCGCCTTCCAGGGCTTCCCCGGCGCCTATTCCGATCTGGCCTGCCGCAACGCGCGGCCGACCATGACGACGATGCCCTGCGCCACCTTCGAGGACGCCTTCTCGGCGGTGCGCGAAGGCCGCGCCTCGCTGGCGATGATTCCGGTGGAGAACTCCATCGCCGGCCGCGTCGCCGACAACCATTACCTGCTGCCCGAAGGCGGCCTGCACATCATCGGCGAGCATTTCCAGCGGGTGAACCACCAGCTGCTGGCGCCGAAGGGCGCCACGCTGGACAGCATCCAGACCGTGCGCAGCCACATCCAGGCGCTGTCCCAGTGCCAGACCGCCATCCGCGAGTTGGGCCTGCAGGCGATCAACCATGCCGACACGGCGGGGGCGGCGAAAGAGATCGCGGCGATGAACGACCCGCGCCATGCCGCCATCGCCTCCTCGCTGGCGGCGGAGATCTACGGCCTCGACATCCTGAAGAGCGGGATCGAGGACGCCACCCACAACACCACCCGCTTCCTGATCCTGGCGCGCGAGCCGAAGCTGCCGGCGCTGGGCTCCTGCAAGACGATCACCACCTTCGTCTTCCGCGTCCGCAGCGTGCCGGCCGCTCTGTACAAGGCGCTGGGCGGCTTCGCCACCAACGGCGTCAACATGACCAAGCTGGAAAGCTATATGGTCGGCGGCCACTTCACCCAGACGCAGTTCTACGCCGACGTGGAGGGCCATCCGGACGAACGCCTGCTGCGCCTCGCCCTGGAGGAACTGGATTTCTTCGCCCGCGAGGTGAAGATCCTCGGCGTCTATCCGGCCAACCCGTTCCGCTATCAGGAGAGCCAGCGCGTCGGCGAGGACTGAGTCTCTCCCGCAACGCCGCAAGTCTTTTCGCAGTTGCCGCAAGTCGCGCGTCATTCCGCCGCAGTGACGCGACTTAGCCATGGCCGCGTTCGGCAGGTGCTGGGCATGATTAGCGAAAGTTGTTATACAATAAAGACCGGCAAGGACCGGACTCATAAGCCTACGAATACAACAAGACACCACGGCGGCTGACGGGTGAAACCCCGCCGACGGCCATGGCGCCACGGATGGAGGTTGCCATGCTCACGATGGACGATTGCCTGGGGTTGGCGAATCTGGAGGCGGAGGAGGTGGCGCAGATCGCCGCCCACGAACATCTCCCCTTCATGACCGCCCTGGAAAAGGGTGCCTCGCTTTTGGTTGAGCCCTGGGGCGACGCCGCCGTCCGCCAGATGGTGTGGGACAACCTGTGCAGCACCCACCGCCGCCATCCGGCCGAAGCGGCCTCGCTGATGACGCTCTACAACGACACCTGCACCCGCCACCCCAACCCCTTCGACCGCCGCTGCTCCCCGGCGCGGGCCATGGGGCCGCAACGGCGGCATTGAGGGGGCTCTGGCTTCCATCTATGCGCTGCATGACCGGCCTGACGCGCTGTGTTACGCTTTGCGGACCCCGCAATTCTTGCTGTACGTCAGGCCGACCATGCGCATGATCCGAGACATGTCCAAACCGCGTCCGGAGCGTCAGGTTCCGCCAGCCAAGCTGGCAACGGACATACCGGACGCCGGGCTTTACGACGAAGACTTCGTGGCCTGGATCGAACGCCAGGCGGCGCTGCTTCGTTCGGGCACTCTTACTGCGCTGGATCGCGCCAACCTAGCCGAAGAACTGGAGGATATGGGAAAGGCCAAGCGGCAGGAACTGCGCAACCGGCTTGAAGTGCTGCTCACTCATCTCCTCAAATACCAGTTCCAGCCGGCTATGCGCACGGGCAGTTGGCTCGGAACCATCGGTGAGCAGCGCCATCGCATCGAAGACGTGGTGGAGGAAAGTCCGAGCCTGCGTCCGCTGCTCGCCGAATTGCTGGAGGATGCCAAGATCTACAAGAGGGCGGTCCAGAAGGCGGCGCTGGAGACCGGCCTCCCCGCCAGCACCTTCCCGCCAGCCAATCCCTACGACGGGCAGGCGCTGGACGGCCGCTTCTGGCCCGGCCCCGGTCCGCATCCGGATCTCGACTGACTGCTGTTTCAGCCGCTTCTCATCGGATCCTGCCACGCGCCTCTCTCAGCCGTCATTCCCGCGAAGGCGGGAATCCAGCTGTTTCAGCCGCTTAGCTGCGGAGCTTCCTGGATCCCCGCCTGCGCGGGGATGACGGCCGAGGAAAGAGGCTACTCCCTCACCCCTCCGCCATCCATTCCCGGATCAGGCGGTGGGCGATCGAGTCGGGGCGGGCGAGGCGGAAGGTCTCGTCCGGGGTGTGGGTGCGCAGGAAGTCGCGGTCGAACCAGCGGGCGCTTTCCAGCTCGTCATTGCCGGTGTCGATGTCGAAGCTGGTGGCCCGCGCCATGAAGCCCAGCATCAGCGAGGACGGGAAGGGCCAGGGCTGCGACGACCGGTATTGGATGTCGGTCACCGTCAGCCCGACCTCCTCGAACACCTCGCGGGCGACGGTGTCCTCCAGGCTTTCGCCCGGCTCCAGGAAGCCGGCCAGCACCGAATGCATGCCCGGCGGGAAACGGCTCTGGCGGCCCAGCACGATCCGGTCGCCGCCGTCATGGACCAGCATGATGACGGCCGGGTCGGTGCGCGGGAAATGGTGGGTGGCGCAGTCGGGGTTGGTGCAGAGGCGCACATGCCCGCCCTCCGCCGACGCGGCCGGGGAGCCGCAGACCCCGCAGAAGCGGTGGCGGGCGTTCCACCACACCATGCCGCGGGCATAGGCGCACAGTGCCGCCTCCCCTTCCGGCATCAGCGGCCCGGTGGCGCGCAGATCCTCGAACCGGCCGTGGCCCCGCAAGGCCGGCAGCCCGTCCGGCTCCTCCACCATCGACAGGTCGACGGTGAAGAGCGGGGTGCCATCCTCCATCAGCCCGAGGAAGATCGGCACCGCATCCAGCCCTTCCGCCGGCAGCAGGACGGCGCGCGGCGCATCCTGGGGTCCGGCGACGAAGCTCTTGGTCTGCCAGATCGGCAGGACACGGGACGCGGGAGCGAGCCAGGCCTCCGTCAGCCACTCCTCGTCCTTGCGGCGGAGGGAGGCGCGGTCGATCGGCGCGGCGGCGTAGATGTTGGGTCGGTTCATCATGGCCGGTCGAGGCTGCCACAAGCCGTGCCGGGCGAAAAGCCCTCCCGGTGGCCTAGCTGTCCTGCGGCGGCACGAGCCGCCCTCAACACGAAGCCTGAAGCCTGGACAGGGCGCTTTCGGGTTTCCGGGGCGGGCGGGCACCGGTAGGATGCGGCAACCAGTCTGACAGAATTCCCAGTTTGACAGAATTGAAGGAGCGACCATGACCGAACCCTGCCCCGCCCCGATGGTGGCGCTCGCCCAGCGGTTGGCCGACTCCAGCGGCAGCGTCGTCCGCCGCTATTTCCGCACCCCCGTCGCCATCGACGACAAGGCCGACGCCTCGCCGGTCACCATCGCCGACCGCGAGGCGGAGCATGTCATCCGCACCATCATCGAAAGCCAGCGCCCCGACGACGGCATCTATGGCGAGGAACACGGCACCAAGAACCTCGACGCCGAATGGGTGTGGGTGATCGACCCCATCGACGGCACCAAGTCCTTCATCACCGGCCGGCCGATCTTCGGCACGCTGATCGCCCTGCTGCACCATGGCCGCCCGGTTCTGGGCATCATCGACCAGCCCATCGTCGGCGACCGCTGGATCGGCGTGGAGGGCCGGCCGACCACCCACAACGGCCAGCCGGTGCGCGTCCGCCCCTGCCCCGGTGGGCTGCCTGCCGCGATGTTCGGGACCACCTCGCCCGACCTGTTCCCCGGCAGCGATTACGAGGCCTACCGCCGCGTCGCCGCCAAGGTGAAGACGGCGGCCTATGGCGGCGATTGCTACACCTACGGCCTGCTGGCGTCCGGCTATTACGACCTCGTCGTCGAGTCGGGGTTGAAGCTGTACGACTTCGCGGCGCTGGTGCCCGTGGTGACCGGGGCCGGCGGGCTGATGACGGATTGGGAGGGCAAGCCGCTCGACGCCAAATCCAGCGGCCGGGTGATCGCCGCCGGTGACCCGCTGACCCACCAGGATGCCATGAAGGCGCTGGCCGGCTGAGGACACCGAGATGACCGCCCCGACTATAACCACCATCGAGCCGCCCGCCCGTTCCGTCTTCGAAACGTCCCCTGAAAAGCTGCGGCCCTTTCTGGAAGGCTTGGCCGCGCGGGTATCGGTCGGGTCGAACTGGATGGTGCGCAAGAAGACCGTCTGCGACCTGCTGTTGGGGCTGGACGCCTTCTTCGCCCTGCCGGCGGCCGAACGCAGCGCGCTGATGGCCGATGATGCCTCTTCCGGTACCCCAGCCGACGCGGAAGGCGGGCCGGAGGATTTCCGCAAGGTCCTGCCGCTCTATGTCGGCGCCATCCTGGAAGGGCTGAAGGAAACGGCCGTTGCGTCCCCGGAACAGGCGGCCATCTACCTGCTGTCCATCCATCCGGAGCATCAGGCGGCGGCGGAAGCCTGGATGCTGGCCGACCCGCGCAACGGGAAGTCGGTGCGTAAACTGATGCGGGACGACCGCCGCTATCGCCAGTTGATGGACCGCATGGCCGACCACTGGCGAAGCTCGCAAAGCCGCTGAACCTGAACCGGAATTGCGCTTGACCGGGGCGCGGGCGTGGCAATCTAACCAGAACGTCCGCTCCTCCAAACAGGACCGCCGATGCGCCGCCTTCTCGCCGTTGCCGCCACGATCCTGACCCTCGCCGCGCCGGTCGTCCTCACTCCGGCCCAGGCCGCGACCAGGACCGTCACCGCGCTGAAGCAGTTCGGGGAGCCGCAGTTCAAGCCGGGCTTCACCCATTTCCCCCACGTCAATCCCGACGCGCCCAAGGGTGGGTCGATCGGGCTGGCCGAATCGCAGCCGGGCACCTACGACAGCCTGAACACGCTGATCCTGCGCGGGGTGCGGCCGCGCACGCTGGGGCTGATCTCCGACACGCTGATGGTCGGGTCGGGCTGGGAGCTGGACGCCGCCTATGCCCATCTGGCGGAAAGCGTCGAGGTCCCGGACGATTACGGCTGGGCCATCTTCACGTTGCGCCAGGGCGCCCATTGGCATGACGGCACGCCGATCACCAGCGCCGACGTGGTCTTCACCTGGGATGCGATCCAGGCCCACGGCGCCCCCTTCATCAAGTCCTTCCTCGACCACATCGCCAAGGTGGAGGCGCTGGACGACCGCCGCTTCAAGATCACCCTGACCGGCACCGGGGAGATCAAGCCGATCATCGACTTCGCCGTCACCTTCGCGCCGCAGCCCAAGCATTGGTGGACCGCCAATGGCCGCGACATCTCCAAGACGACGCTGGAGCCGGTGCTGGGCAGCGGCCCCTACCGGATCAAGATCGTCGATCCCGGCCGCTCCATCACCTATGAGCGGGTCGCCGACTGGTGGGCGAAGGATCTGCCGACCGCCCGCGGCTTCTACAATTTCGACACGGTGAAGGACGACTTCTACCGCGACGACGACGTGATGTTCGAGGCGTTCAAGGCCGGCGCCTACGACTTCCGCGGCGAATACCGGGCGCAGCGCTGGACCACCGGCTACGACTTCCCCGCCGTCAAGGACGGCCGGGTCAAGACGCTTGAAGTCCCGAGCGAGTTGCCGCTCGGCGCCCAGGGTTTCCGCCTGAACACCCGGCGCGCCAAGTTCGCCGATCCGCAGGTGCGCGAGGCGCTGACCCTGCTGTTCGACTTCGACTGGATCCAGAAGAACATCCTGTACGGCCAGTACAAGCGCACGCTCAGCAACTTCCCCAACTCCGACTTCGGGGCGAAGGGACCTCCCGGCCCGGCGGAACTGGCGCTGCTGGACCCCTACAAGGCAAAGGTGCCGGAGCGGGTGCTGACCCAGCCCTTCACTCTGCCCACCACCGACGGCAGCGGCAACAACCGCGCCCAGGTGCGCGAGGCGACCCGCTTGTTCAAGGCGGCCGGCTGGGAGGTCCGCAACGGCAAGCTGACCAACGTGAAGACCGGCGAGGTGATGGCGATCGAGTTCCTCGACGGCACCGGTGCGCTGACCCGCGTCATACAGCCCTATGTCGAGACGCTGCGCCGCGTCGGCATCGACGCCAGCCTGCGATTGGTCGACACCGCCCAGTATCAGGCCCGGCTGGACGAGTTCGATTTCGACGCCATTATCGTCAATCTCAGCTTCTTCACCCCGCCGGGCACTGAATTGCGCGGCTATTTCGGGTCGGCCGCCGCCGGCACCAAGGGCTCGGCCAATTATTCCGGCATCCACGACCCGGTGGCCGACGCGCTGATCGAAAAGGCGCTGGCCGCCAAGGATCTGGACAGCGTCCAGGCCGCCACCCGCGCGCTCGACCGCGTTCTGCTGTGGGGCTTCTACATGGTTCCGCAATGGTACAACCCGGAAAGCTGGATCGCCCACAAGGCGTGGCTGGCCCATCCCGCGGTCTGGCCGAAATACGACCAGGACTATCGCAGCACCAATTTCCCGGCGACCTGGTGGGTCGACGCGGCCAGTAAGGCGGCACAGCCTTGATGACGCCCCATTGCCGGGCTAACTCCATCCATCTGAACGGTTTTTGAGAAAACAAGCGAGGGAGGGGATCGGGTATGATGGGTCGGATGCGGTGGCTGGGCACCGGCGTGATGGCCGCGATGACGGGGGCTCTGCTGCTTGCGGCACCCGTCGCGGCACAGGACAAGGGCAGCCACGCCATCGCCCTGCATGGCAAGCCGAAATACGGGCCGGACTTCCAGCATCTCGACTACGTCAATCCCGACGCGCCGAAGGGTGGCGAGGTCAAGCTGATGGCCTTCGGCGGCTTCGACAACCTCAACCCCTTCATCCTGCGCGGACAGGCCGCCGCCGGCTCCGGGCTGGCGTTCCAGACCCTGACCACCAGCAACGGCGACGAGGCGATCACCGAATACGGCCTGCTCGCCGAAAGCATCGAGGTCGCACCGGACCACACCTGGGTCGCTTTCACCCTGCGGCCGGAGGCCCGTTTCCAGGACGGCAAGCCGGTCACGGTGGACGACGTGATCTGGAGCTTCGACACGCTCCGCGAAAAGGGCCATCCGCTCTACCGCACCTACTACGCCGACGTAACGAAGGCGGAGAAGACCGGCGAGCGCACGGTCAAATTCTCGTTCCGGGATGGCAACAATCCAGAGCTGCCGGTCATCATGGGCCAGTTGCCGGTGCTGCCCAAACACGCCTTCGCCAATCGCGATTTCGCCGCCACGACGCTGGAGCCGCTGGTCGGCAGCGGTCCCTATAAGGTGGTGGACGTGCAGGCCGGCCGCTCCATCACCTATGAGCGGGTGAAGGACTGGTGGGCGAAGGATCTGCCGATCAACCGCGGCCGCTACAATTTCGACCGCATCCGCTACGACTATTACCGCGATCTCGACGTGGCGTTCGAGGCGTTCAAGGCCGGCGCCTATGATTTCCGGCTGGAGAACTCGTCGAAGAACTGGACCACCGGCTACAATGTCCCGGCGGTGCAGAACGGCCAGATCGTCAAGGAAGAGATCAAGCACCAGGACCCGCAGGGTATGCAGGCCTTCGTGTTCAACATCCGCCGGCCGATCTTCGAGGATCGGCGGGTGCGCGAGGCGCTGAATTACCTGTTCGACTATGAATGGACGCGGGCCAACCTGTCCTACGGTCTCTATCAGCGCACCAAAAGCTATTTCGCCAACACCGAACTGGCGTCCACCGGCCTGCCCTCCCCCGCCGAGCTGAAGCTGCTGGAACCGTTCCGCGGCCAGATCCCGGAGGAGGTGTTCACCAAGCCGTACGAGCCGCCGAAGACCGATGCCAGCGGCAACATCCGCGGCAACCTGCGCACGGCACTGGGCCTGTTGAAGGAGGCCGGCTGGGAGTTGAAGAACGGCAAGCTGGTCAACGCCCAGGGCCAGCCCTTCCGCTTCGAGATCCTGCTGGTCCAGGCCGACATGGAACGCATCGTCCAGCCCTTCGTCCGCAATCTGGAGCGCGCCGGCATCGAGGCGCAAATCCGCGTGGTCGACAGCGCGCAGTACCAGAACCGCACCGATAATTTCGATTACGATATGATCATCGAGCGGTTCGCGCAGTCATTGTCGCCCGGCAACGAACAGCGCGACTACTGGGAATCCTCGCGCGCCGACCAGCCGGGCAGCCGCAACGCCATCGGCATCAAGAACCCGGTGGTCGACAAGCTGGTGGAGACGCTGATCGCCGCCCCCGACCGCGAGTCGCTGATCGCCGCCACCCGGGCGCTGGACCGCGTGCTGCTGTGGAACTGGTACGTCATCCCGCACTGGCACGACACGGTGTACCGCGTCGCCTACTGGAACCGTTTCTCCCATCCGGCGGTTGCCCCCAAATACGGCCTCGGCTTCCAGGACACATGGTGGGTCGATCCGGAAAAGAACGCCAAGCTGGCCAACAGCGCGCGCCGCACGGAACCCTGAGCCGCCTGACACGTACACTGCTCTGGTCTAAGCTGTCGTTTCCTTGAGGATTGGGGAGGGTCGGGACACCCGCGATGCTGGCATACATCATCCGACGCCTGTTGCTGATCATCCCCACCCTGTTCGGGATCATGGTGATCAATTTCCTGATCGTGCAGATCGCCCCCGGCGGCCCGATCGAGCAGATGATCGCCCGTGTCCAGGGCACGGCGGTGGAGGCGACCTCGCGCATCGGCGGATCGGCCGGCGGCGACGCCAACACCGCCCAGCGCCAAAACCAGACCGGCGGCGACAGCGGCAGCAAGTACCGCGGCGCCCAGGGCCTGGATCCCGCCTTCATCAAGCAGCTGGAGAAGGAGTTCGGCTTCGACAAGCCGCTGCACGAACGCTTCATCCACATGATGTCGAACTACATCCGCTTCGATTTCGGCACCAGCTACTTCCGCGACCGCCGGGTGGTCGATCTGGTGATCGAGAAGATGCCGGTGTCGATCTCGCTCGGCATCTGGACGACGCTGATCGTCTATCTGGTCTCCATTCCGCTCGGCATCGCCAAGGCGGTGCGCGACGGACAGCCCTTCGATGTCTGGACCTCCGGCGTCGTCATCGTCGGCTATGCGATTCCCAGCTTCCTGTTCGCCGTGCTGCTGATCGTGCTGTTCGCCGGCGGGCGTTATCTCGACTGGTTCCCCTTGCGCGGGCTGGTGTCGGACAATTGGGGCGACCTGCCCTGGTACAAGCAGATACTCGACTATTTCTGGCACATGGCGCTGCCGGTGCTGTCGATGGTGATCGGCGGCTTCGCCGGCCTGACCATGCTGACCAAGAACTCCTTCATGGAGGAGATCGGCAAGCAGTACGTCATCACCGCCCGCGCCAAGGGCCTGACGGAAAACCGGGTGCTGTACGGCCATGTCTTCCGCAACGCCATGCTGATCGTCATCGCCGGCTTCCCCGGCGCCTTCATCGGCATCCTGTTCACCGGCGCGATGCTGATCGAGGTGATCTTCTCGCTCGACGGGCTGGGGCTGCTGGGCTTCGAGGCGGCGATCAACCGCGACTATCCGGTGATGTTCGGCACGCTGTACTTCTTCACGCTGCTGGGGCTGATCATGAATCTGGTCGGCGACATCACCTATGTGATGGTCGATCCCCGCATCGACTTCGAATCGCGGAGGGTGTGATGACTCCGCTGACCCGGCGCCGGCTGGCCAATTTCAAGGCGAACCGCCGCGGCTTCTGGTCCTTCTGGATCTTCCTGGTGCTGTTCGTCGTCTCGCTGGGGGCGGAGTTCATCGCCAACGACAAGCCGTTGGTGATCGAATATGAGAATCACTACTACTGGCCCGTCTTCAACGCCTACCCCGAGACCACCTTCGGCGGGGAGTTCGAGACGGAGACCGATTACCGCGACCCCTATGTCCGCGACCTGATCAATTCCAAGGGCTGGATGGTTTGGCCGCTGATCCCCTACAGCTACCGCACCATCAACTACAACCTGCCGGTTCCCGCCCCCGCCCCGCCGTCCGCCGACAACTGGCTGGGCACCGACGACCAGGGGCGCGACGTGGTGGCGCGGCTGATCTACGGCTTCCGCATCTCGGTGCTGTTTGGTCTGGTGCTGACGGCCTTTTCGTCGGTCATCGGCGTGGCGGCCGGTGCGGTGCAGGGCTATTTCGGCGGGCTGACCGACCTGCTGTTCCAGCGCTTCATCGAAATCTGGCAGGGTCTTCCCACCCTGTTCCTGCTGATCATCCTGGCCAGCGTGGTGACGCCGACCTTCTGGTGGCTGCTGGGCCTTCTGCTGCTGTTCTCCTGGACCGCGCTTGTCCATGTGGTGCGGGCGGAGTTCCTGCGGGCGCGCAACCTGGATTACGTGCGCGCGGCCAAGGCGCTGGGGGCGGGCGACGTCACCATCATGGTGCGCCATGTGCTGCCCAACGCGATGGTGGCGACGCTGACCTTCATGCCCTTCATCCTGAACGGTTCGATCACCACCCTGACCGCGCTGGACTTCCTCGGCTTCGGCCTGCCGCCCGGCTCGCCGTCGCTGGGCGAGCTGCTGGCCCAGGGCAAGGCCAACCTCCAGGCGCCCTGGCTGGGCCTGACTGCCTTCTTCGTGCTGGCGATAATGCTGAGCCTGCTGATCTTCATCGGCGAGGCGGTGCGCGACGCCTTCGACCCGCGCAAGACCATCGCCCAGATGTCCACCGCCCTGCCCGGCGAGGCCAGCGCGGCGACGGCTGCGCGCAAGGAGGCGGCGGAGTGATGGTGTACATCGACCACGACCGCCTGTCCCCTCTCCCCCCCGGGGAGAGGGTTAGGGTGAGGGGGATGCGCTACGTGGCTTCGCAAGAAGCACAAAGTCTCTCATCGCCCCATGAATCCACGCGGTGCTCCCCCCTCACCCCGACCCTCTCCCCGGGGGGGAGAGGGAGATTCAGCGGACGTTCGCCGACATGACCATCATGCCCCCCAACCCCGACCTGCTGTCCGTGCGGGGCCTGTGCGTCGATTTCCGCTCGGGCGCCGGCGCGACGCAGGCCGTGAAGGGCGTGTCCTTCGACATCCAGAAGGGCGAGACGCTGGCGCTGGTCGGCGAATCGGGCTCCGGCAAGTCGGTGACGGCTCTGTCGATCCTGCAGCTGCTGCCCTACCCGATGGCGCACCACCCCGCCGGCTCGATCCGTTTCCGCGACACCGAGCTGCTGGGCGCCGAGGAAAAGACCCTGCGGCAGGTGCGCGGCAACCGCATCGCCATGATCTTTCAGGAGCCGATGACCTCGCTGAACCCGCTGCACAGCATCGAGCGGCAGATCAACGAGACCCTGTTCCTGCACAAGCGCCTGTCGACCAGCGCCGCCCGCGCCCGCACGCTGGAGCTGCTGCGCCTTGTCGGCCTGCCCGACCCGGAAAAGCGGCTGACCGCCTATCCGCACGAACTGTCGGGCGGCCAGCGCCAGCGCGTGATGATCGCCATGGCGCTGGCCAACGAGCCCGACCTGCTGATCGCCGACGAGCCGACCACGGCGCTGGACGTCACCATCCAGGCGCAGATCCTGGCGCTGCTGAAGGATCTGCAGAGCCGCTTCGGCATGGCGCTGCTGCTGATCACCCACGACCTGGGCGTGGTGCGCAAGATGGCCGACCGCGTCTGCGTGATGAACCAGGGCGAGATCGTCGAGCAGGCCAAGGTCGACGACCTGTTCATCCGCCCGCGCCACCCCTACACGCAAAAGCTGCTGTCGGCCGAGCCGCGCGGCAACCCGCTGAACCCGCCCGACGACGCGGCGGAGGTGATGGCCGCCGACCGGCTGAAGGTTTACTTCCCGATCAAGAAGGGACTGCTGCGCCGCACCGTCGGCCACATCAAGGCGGTGGACGGCGTCGACGTCGCGGTCCGCCGCGGCCACACGGTCGGTGTCGTCGGCGAATCGGGATCGGGCAAGACCACGCTGGGCCTCGCTCTGCTACGCCTGCACGCCAGCGAGGGCGCCATCCGCTTCGACGGCACCGACATCCAGGGCTGGCAGCCGAAGCGCCTGCGCGGCCTGCGCCGCGAGATGCAGATCGTCTTCCAGGACCCCTATGGCAGCCTGTCCCCCCGCCTGTCGGTTGGCCAGATCATCGGCGAGGGGCTGGGCATCCACGGCATCGGCGACAGCAAGGAACGCGAGGCAATGGTCGCCCGCGCGCTGGAGGAGGTCGGCCTGCCGCCGGAGGCGCGCAACCGCTACCCGCACGAGTTCTCCGGCGGTCAGCGTCAGCGCATCGCCATCGCCCGCGCCCTGGTGCTGAAGCCGAAATTCGTCGTGTTGGACGAGCCGACTTCGGCGCTGGACATGTCGGTGCAGGCGCAGATCGTCGACCTGCTGCGCGACATCCAGGCCCGCCACAACCTCGCCTACCTGTTCATCAGCCACGATCTGCGGGTGGTGCGGGCGCTGTCCAGCCACGTCATGGTGATGAAGGACGGCAAGGTGGTCGAACAGGGTCCGACCCAGCGCATCTTCGAGGACCCGCGCGAGGAATACACCCGCGCCCTGCTCGCCGCCGCGCTGAACCTGGAGGCTGTGGAGTCGCCGGCGGTGCGGACGTGAGGCCTTGAGGTGAGGCGGAGACTTTATCCGCGACCGCTCCGCAGGTAGGGTACCGCTCCCCTCGCACTGACTGACGCCGACGCCATGACCGACACCGCCCTGCAAGACGCCGCCCGCCTCGCCGAAGCTGTCCGGTCGGGGGACCGGCGGGCGCTGGCGCGGGCAATCACGCTGATCGAATCGACGCGCGCCGACCATCGCGCCACCGCCGACGCGCTGCTGGCGGCGCTGCTGCCCTATACCGGCAACTCGGTGCGACTTGGCATCTCCGGCGTGCCGGGAGTGGGCAAGTCGACCTTCATCGAGGCGTTCGGGCTGCATGTCATCGGGCTGGGACACAAGGTCGCGGTGCTGGCGGTCGATCCGTCGTCGCAGCGCACCGGCGGTTCGATCCTGGGCGACAAGACCCGCATGGTCGACCTGTCGCGGGAGGCCAACGCCTTCATCCGCCCCTCCCCGGCCGGGACGACGCTGGGCGGCGTGGCGCGGCGCACCCGCGAGGCGATGCTGATCTGCGAGGCCGCCAGCTTCGACGTCATCGTGGTGGAGACGGTTGGCGTCGGCCAGTCGGAGACCGCGGTCGCCGACATGGTCGACCTGTTCATGCTGCTGCTGCTGCCGGCCGGCGGCGACGAGCTGCAGGGCATCAAGAAGGGCATCGTCGAGCTGGCCGACCTCGTCGTCGTCAACAAGGCCGACGGCGACCTCGCCGCCACCGCCCGCCACACCGTCGCCGATTACCGCCACGCGCTGGCCCTGCTGCGTCATGGCGACTGGCGGGTGCCGGTGCTCAGCTGCTCCGCCTTCCGGAAGATCGGCATCGACACGGTGTGGCAGACCATCGGTGAGCACAAGGCGCTGACCGAGGCCAACGGCGCCCGCGCCACCCGCCGGGCGGAGCAGGCCCGCGCCTGGTTGTGGAGCGAGATCCGCGAGACGCTGATCGACCGTTTCCGCGCTCATCCCGCCGTGCGCGCCGATCTGGCGCGACTCGAGGCGGAGGTGACCGCCGGAACCACCATCCCGGCCGCCGCCGCCCATATCCTGCTGGGGCGCTTCCTCGACCAGCCAAGCAAATCATAATTAGGGCCGGCATAATCCGTTCAGCTTATGCTGCACCGCAACAAATCCGTTGCACCGCACCAACCTTAGGGCTATTCTGCGCCGGGCGGGAAAGGGGCGACGTGTGTCGATTCGGTGAACATCGCTTGGGCCGGGGTGCCCGCGGTCTCCTGGGGTTACGCCGGAGCGGCCTTTCCGTTTCCGCCAATGTGCCTTTTCCACGGGAGACAACGCCATGACCGCTCAGCCGACCCCCGCCAACGTCCTGAACCTGTTCAAGACCAACGCCCAAACCACCGCGGCCAAGTCCGCCCGCGTCGCCACCCTGGTCCAGGACGGCTACCGCCGCTGGTTCGACGGCGTGACCGCCTCGGTGAACGACGCCAGCCGTCTGGCCGCCGGGCTGGGCAAGGCCCGCACTCCCGCCGATCTGGCGGCGCTGCAGCGCGATTGGCTGTCCACCGCCCAGGCCCGCGTGACCGAGAGCGTGCAGGGCTTCCTGGACGTCTCCACCAAGATCGCCGCCGAGATCACCACCCTGCCGACTCCGGTCGCCGATGCCGCTCCGGTTGCCGCCCCCGCTCCGGTCGCATCCCCGAAGGCCGAGGCTCCGAAGCCGACGCTGGTGACGGTCGCCGCCCCGAAGGCCGAGGAGCCGAAGGTTGAGGCGCCGAAGGTCGAGGCAAAGGTCGAAGCCCCCGCTCCGGCCCCGGCCGTCGAGGCTCCGGAAGCCGCTCCGGTGCCGGCCCCGGTGCCGGCCCCGGTTCCGGTCAAGGCTGCCGAGACCGCTCCGGTCGCCGCCGCCAAGCCGGTCGAGGTTCCGGTGCAGGAACTGGTCGAGACGGTGAAGGCCGAGCAGGCCGCTCCGGCCGCCGCCTTCGCCGAGGAGGTGAAGGCCGTGGCCAAGCCGGCGCCGCGCCGTCAGGCCAAGCCGGTTGCCGCCAAGCCGGCGTCGAAGACCTCCCCCACCGTGAACTGACACCGGTCACGGCAAGATTGGCGCGGCGCGTCTCTTCGCCTGATCGAAGAGGCAGCCGCGCTTCGACTCTCCACCTTTCCGCGACGACTCGGCTTTTGACGGTTTCATCGCGGATCCCGGCTTGACGACGGCGCTTTTGTTCGACTATATAGCGGCCTCCTTCGGGCGGCAGGCCGTCCGTTACCGGGTTTCATTTGCTAAAGTAAAGGATCAGTCCGATGGCACGTCGGTGCTCCGTGACCGGCAAGGGCACGCAGTTTGGCAACAACGTCAGCCACGCCAACAACAAGAATCGCCGCCGCTTCCAGCCGAACCTCCAGGAAACGTCGCTGCTCAGCGACAGCCTGGGGCAGCTGGTGCGTCTGCGCCTCTCGGTGAACGCGATCCGCTCGATCGAGCACAAGGGCGGCCTCGACGCCTTCCTGCTCGATGCGAAGGACGCCGTCCTGAGCCTCGACGCCCGTCGCATCAAGCGCCGGATCGCCAAGGCCCAGGAGAAGCAGCAGGTCGCGGCCTGATAGCTTCCCCGGCATCCGGGACGCGTTTGGTGTGCTGAGGCGGGGCGCTTGCCGCTCCGCCGACAAGAATTAGGACGCGTACAGGACGATTCCGACTCCCGGTAAGAGAGCGGCGCGCGACATCCGAAAGGGTGCCGCGCGTTTCGTCGTTTCCGAGGGAGGGGGTCAAGCGCTTGTTCAAATAAGCGGCGGCAGTCCCTCCCCCGCCCAGCGGGGGAGGCTAGGTGGGGGGTCTAACTTTCACTCCCCCAGCAACTCCTCCAGGTCCTCCGCATCCACCACCCGCCGGGCGATCTCATAGCCGAAGCCCGCCCGCCCCAGCGCCGCCATGTCCTTCTCCCGGTGCGCCTCGCGCTGCTCCGGCCGGCGGTACGGCCCCAGCCGCCGCCGCTTCGCCAGCGCCAGCGCCGCGGTCAGGTCCAGATCGGGCCCGACATCCTCGCGCAGGCTGTCCAGCGCCTTGTCGGCCTCGTCGCGGCCGATGCCCTTGCCGGCCAGTTTCTGTGCGATCAGCCGGGTGGAGGCACCGCGGCGGTGCAGGCTCTCCGTCCGCATGCGGGCATAGGTCTCGTCGTTCAGCAGGCCGCTGCGGACATAGCGGGCCAGCAGTTCGTCGATCCAGCGCGCGCCCTCCTCGCGGTCGGTGCCGTGGGCCTTGGCCGACAGGTCGACCTTGCGCATCAGCACCCGGCGCAGGTTGGTTGTCGAACTGGCGAAGCGCTCCAGGTAATGCAGCGCCGCGTTCTCAAGATACTGCGGTGTGACCCGCTTTGGCGGCTTTCTGGCCGGGGGGCCAGCGTTCTTGTTCAAAGGGCGCTTGTCGTCGGTGTTCATGGCAGTCCCTTCGGCGGCGGCGGTTGCCGGATGGACAGGCCGCACGTACAGTCCGTGACCTTATACCGGCCGGTTCCCAACAGGCAGATCGTGACGCGATGACCCTTCCTCTTCCTCCCATGCCGCGCAATGTCGGTTCCGTCAACTGGATCGGCCTGTGGACGCTCTACGCACGCGAGGTACGGCGCTTCATCAAGGTTCACCAGCAGACCGTCTGGGCGCCGGTGGTGACGACTCTGCTCTATTACGCGGTGTTCGCCCTGTCGCTCGGGTCGGCGGTGCGGATGGTGGGCGAAACGCCCTATCTGCAGTTCCTGGCGCCCGGCCTGATCATGATGGCGATGGTGCAGAACGCCTTCGCCAACACCTCCTCCTCCGTCGTCATCGCCAAGGTCCAGGGCAACATCGTCGACATCCTGATGCCGCCGCTGTCGCCGATGGAACTGGTCAGCGGCTTCGTCTTCGGCGGCATCACCCGCGGCGTCGTGGTCGGTCTGGTGACGGGGCTCGCCATCTGGGCGGTGATCCCGATGCACATGCCGCATCCGGGCTTCGTTCTGTTCCACGCTGTGATGGCGTCGATGCTGCTGGCGCTGCTGGGTCTGGTCGGCGGCGTCTGGTCGGAGAAGTTCGACAACATCGCCGCCGTAACCAACTTCGTGGTGACGCCGCTGTCCTTCCTGTCCGGCACCTTCTATTCGGTCGACACGCTGCCGCCGGTCTTCTGGTGGGTCGCCCATTTCGACCCGTTCTTCTACATGATCGACGGCTTCCGCTACGGCTTCATCGGGGTGTCCGACGGATCGCGCTGGCTGGGCGTCGTGGTGATGCTGGGCGTGAATGCCGGCCTTTGGTGGCTCGCCTGGCGCATGTTCAAGACCGGATACAAGCTCAAGGCGTAATGACGCAGCAATCGCCGCGCTTTCCCACCCCTATCCGTTGACAGAACCCATCAATCCCCGGATATTTGCCGTTCCCGGCGGTCAGGCATGGCCGCCGGATTTTCCATTTTTGGAGACCAAAGCCGTGATCCCCGTCGTTATGCCCACATACGCCCGCGCCGACGTCGTGTTCGAGCGCGGTGAAGGTCCGTATCTCTACGCGACCGACGGGCGACGATTCCTCGACTTCGCCGCCGGCGTCGCGGTGAACGCGCTGGGTCACGCGCACCCCTATCTGGTCGAAAAGCTGACCGAGCAGGCGAAGAAGCTGTGGCACACCTCCAACCTGTTCCGGGTCGCCGGACAGGAGAGCCTTGGCAAGCGCCTGACCGAGGTGACCTTCGCCGACACGGTGTTCTTCACGAACTCCGGTGCGGAAGCGTGGGAATGCGGCGCCAAGGCCGTCCGCAAGTACCACTATGACTCCGGCAACCCGCAGAAGAACCGCATCATCACCTTCGAGCAGGCCTTCCACGGCCGCACGCTGGGCGCCATCTCGGCCGCCAAGCAGGAGAAGCTGGTGCACGGCTTCGACCCGCTGCTGGACGGCTTCGATCAGGTGCCGTTCGGCGACCTCGACGCCGTGCGCGCGGCCATCACGCCGCACACCGGCGGCATCTGCGTCGAGCCGATCCAGGGCGAGGGCGGCATCCGCGCCGGCTCGGTGGAGTTCCTGCGCGGCCTGCGCGCGCTGTGCGACGAGCATGGCCTGCTGCTGTTCCTGGACGAGATCCAGTGCGGCATGGGCCGCACCGGCAAGCTGTTCGCCCATGAATGGGCCGGCATCACCCCGGACGTCATGTGCGTCGCCAAGGGCATCGGCGGCGGCTTCCCGCTCGGCGCCTGCCTTGCGACGGAGCGTGCGGCGTCGGGCATGACCGCCGGCACCCACGGCTCGACCTATGGCGGCAACCCGCTGGCGACCGCCGTCGGCAACGCCGTGCTGGACGTCATGCTGGCGCCGGGCTTCCTGGACACCGTCCAGCAGACCTCGGCCTCTCTGCACGGTCGTCTGGAAGAGTTGGTCGCCAAGTATCCGTCGCTGTTCCTGGAACTGCGTGGCCAGGGCCTGATGCTGGGCCTGAAGCTGGGCCAGCCGGTCGGCGAGGTGGTGACGAAGCTGCGCGCCAACGGCCTGCTGTCGGTTCCGGCCGGCGACAATGTGGTGCGGCTGCTGCCGCCCCTGAACATCGGCGAAGCCGAAGTGAACGAAGCCGTCGCGATTCTCGACCGGACGGCGCAGGAGTGCGTGGGATGAGCGGCGACAATAACAACAACACGGTCCGGCATTTTCTCGACATCGACCGGTTGGACGGCGCCACCCTGCGCCGTCTGCTCGACCATGCCGTCCGCATCAAGGCCGACCTGAAGAAGGACCGGCTGGCCCATTCCACCCTGCTGGCCGGCCGCTCGCTGGCCCTGATCTTCGAGAAGCCCTCGACCCGCACCCGCGTATCGTTCGAGGTCGGCATGCAGCAGTTCGGCGGCAGCGTCGTGGTGCTGAAGCCCGACGACATGCAACTGGGCCGCGGCGAGACCATCGGCGACACCGCCCGCGTGCTGTCGCGCTTCGTCGACGCCGTGATGGTCCGCACCACCGGCGAGGAACGGGTGCATGAGTTGGCGGCCCATGCCAGCATCCCGATCATCAACGGCCTGACCGACCAGACCCACCCCTGCCAGATCATGGCCGACCTGATGACCTTCGAGGAGCATCGCGGTCCGATCAACGGCCGGACCGTCGCCTGGATCGGCGACTGCAACAACGTCGCGGTCAGCTGGGCGCACGCCGCCGTCCGCTTCGGCTTCGAACTGCGCCTCGCCTGCCCGACCGTCTACGGCCCGTCGCCGGAGCTGCTGGCCTGGGCGGAGCGCGAGGGCACCGGCCGTCTGGTCGTCACCGAATCGCCGGAAGAGGCGGTGCGTGGGGTCGAATGCGTCATAACCGACGCCTGGGCCTCGATGCACAACACCGACGTGGACGAGCGCACGGCCATCCTCAGCCCCTATCAGGTGAACGAGGCGCTGATGGCGCACGCCCATCCGGACGCGCTGTTCATGCACTGCCTGCCGGCCCACCGGAACGAGGAAGTGACCGACGGCGTGATCGACGGCCGCCATTCGGTGGTCTGGGACGAGGCGGAAAACCGCCTGCACGCCCAGAAGGCCATCCTCGGCTGGTGCATGGGCGTTCTGGACTGAGGGAGCGCCACTTGCCCCCTCCCCGACCCTCCCCCGCTTCGCGGGAGAGGGAGTAAGTGTCGGAGCGACGGAGTTCCCTCTCCCGCGTAAGCGGGGGAGGGTTAGGGAGGGGGCAAAACTCCCCACACCACAGGCCACCCCCATGCATGGGTGCCCTGCCGATCTTGATTCGGCCGCTCTCCGCCCCGATCTTCGGCCCTACGCCTGCATAACCGGTCTCTGTCTTAAGGAATCCGCCCTATGGACGATCCGTCCGTCCGCCCGCTCACCGATGATTTCGTCCTGCCGTTCCAGATCGAGGCGTCGCGCCTGCGCGGCCGCGTCGTTAAGCTGGGGCCGGCGATCGACGAAATCCTGACGCGCCACGACTATCCGCCCACCGTCGCCCGCTTCCTGGCGGAGACGGCGACGCTGGCCGTACTGCTCGCCAGCATGCTGAAGTACGAGGGCATCTTCACGCTCCAGACCAAGGGCGACGGGCCGATCCGCCTGATGGTGGCCGACGTCACCTCGGTCGGCGACGTGCGCGCCTATGCCCAGTTCGATCCGGAAGCGCTGGCCAAGGCCGAGCGGGACGTCGATATCGCCCCGGCCGCGGCCCTGCTCGGCAAGGGCTACATCGCCTTCACGGTGGACCAGGGTCAGGACACCGACCGCTACCAGGGCATCGTCGAGCTGTACGGCAAGACACTGACCGACTGCGTCCAGCATTACTTCCGCCAGTCGGAGCAGATCGACACCGGCCTGACCGTCTCGGTCGACCGCGAAGTGAAGCCGGACGGCACGCCGGGCCAGTGGCGCACCGGCGGCATCATGATCCAGCGGCTGCCGCAGGAGCAGGGTCTGGTCGCGTCCGACAAGGAAGACGACTGGCGCCGCGCCATGGTGCTGATGGCCAGCGTCACCGGCGACGAGCTGCTGTCGACCGACCTCGCCGGGTCCGACCTGCTTTATCGCCTGTTCCACGAGGACGGCGTGCGGATCTACGAGGGCCATGCGCTGCGCTTCGGCTGCCGCTGCTCGCGCGAGCGGGTGGAAAACATGCTGCGCAGCCTGCCCCGCGAAGAGGTGCAGGAGCTGAAGATCGACGACGGCCGGGTCGAGGTGACCTGCCAGTTCTGCTCGACCGACTACCACTTCACCGACGCGGACCTCGACCGCGTGTATGGGGCGTAAGCAATGCGATGGTGGCCGGTGCCTTTGGGCGCCGGCCGTCCGCTTGCGCTTCCCGCCCTCCTCCCCCATACTCTATGTCAATTATTGACATAGAACCCTTAGGGGATGACGGCGATGGCGACGAACGTCCATCTGACTCCGGAGTTGGAACGCTTCGCCCGCGACTGTGTCGAAGGCGGACGCTACAACAATGTCAGCGAAGTGGTGCGCTCCGGCCTGCGGCTTTTGCAAGAGGCCGAGGAGCGGCGGCAAAGCTTCAACGCCATGCTGCTCCAGGCCGAAGCCGAAGCCGACCGCGACGGCAGCATCGCCATCGACGACGTTTTGGCAGAAGCCGACGCGATCATCGACTTCGGCACCCACTCCCGCGACCAATGACCGCCGCACTGCTGTCGCCAGCGGCGCGCCATGACCTGCTGGCGGCAATCCGCTGGATCGCCCGCGACAATCCCGGTGCCGCCCGCGCCTTGCGCGATACTGTCGCCCGGACGGCACATCGCATCGGCACTCATCCCTTGGTCGGAACGCCCCGCCCGGAACTGGCCGAGCCCTCCTATCGCTTCGTCAGCCTGATCGGCTTTCCCTACATCATCGTCTACAATGCCGAACGCCGGCCGCCGTTGATCGTCCGCATCCTTCATGGCGCCCGCGACCTGCCAACCTTGCTCGGCGACCTGTCCTAAGCCCCCTCGCAAGGCCGGCACATTCCGTATGGGAACTCACCGGAATAGGCGTGATGCACCCCTCCGCCTTGCCGGCTATAGTGCGGCGCAATCTTCAACCACCCTCCCTCACCCGGAGCCCCCATGCTGTCGCGCCGCTTTGCCCTCGCCGCCGGAATGGCCACCCTCCTGCTTTCCGCCTGCCAGAGCGCACCGCCGCGGCCGGCGCCGCGGCCGGTCGATTTCTCCAATTTCGGGCCGATCGTGCTGAATGCCGGCACCATTGACGTGGTCGACGCTTACCGCCCGGTTGGCGGCAAGCATGTGGAGAACCGCTCCGCCGTTCCGCCGGCCGAGGCGGTGCGGCGCTGGGCGGCGGAGCGGCTTCAGGCCGCCGGCGGGCCGGGCCGCGTGCGCGTCACCATCCGCGATGCCAGCATCGTCGAGGTGCCTCTGCCCACCAAGAAGGGCATCACCGGCTATTTCACCAACGACCAGGCCCAGCGCTATGACGGGCGCATCGAGGTGGAGATCGCCGGCGAGGTGCCGGACACCGGCAACGGCGGCTTCCGCGGCGTGACCCGTTCCACCGTCACCCACTCCACCACCGTGGCGGAGAACATCTCGCTGGCCGACCGCGAGGCAACCTTCCTCGACATCACCCGCCGGATGATGGAGGATCTGAATGCCCGCCTCGACGCCGGCATCCGCAAGGATCTGGCGCCGATGGTCCGGCGGTGATTTCCCGGCGGTGACCTCTCCATAGGAGTTGGCCCGGCCCTTGCGATGGGCACTCGACCTTTCGTCAGAACGGAGAGTGCCCATGCCGAAATTCGACCTCTACGTCGTCAGGCCGCCGGAGGGATCGGCCACAATCACCGCCATCCCCGAGGAAAAACAGCAGGCGTCCCAGGCGGCGCTCCGCAACCTCAGCCGCTCCGGCTGCGTGGTGAAGTCCTTGGGCGACATCGATCTGTCCTTCGTCAAGAAGTCGGAGGCGCAGATCAAGCTGGAGTTGGCGGTCCGGCAGATGTTCGCCGCCTCCGCCTACAAGCCGCCGGTATCCATCGTCTGGTGAAGGCCGTCTGGTGAACACCGGCCAGTAGCGGCATGAGGCGGGCGGCGTTCGGGCGGGGGCGGCAGAAACTGCCCCCGCCCGCCGCCCCACCGGGAATGTCTGGCCGGCAAAGACTGCCTCAGATCTCCAGCTGCATGCCCAGCTCGACCACCCGGTTGGGCGGGATGCAGAAATATTCCGACGCGCTGGACGACAGCTTCGACAGGAAGATGAACAGCGGTTCCTGCCAGCGCGGCAGGCCGGACTTGCCGTGGGTGCGGATCAGCGTCTCGCGGCTGACGAAATAGGTCGTCTCCATCGACTCGAACGGCAATCCCGGGATGCGCCGGGCCTCCAGCGCCTGCGGGATGTCGGGTTCGTCCTTGAAGCCGAAATGGACGATCAGCCGGAAGAAACCGGCGGACAGCGCCTTCAACTCGAAACGCTGGTCGTCCGGCACATGGGGCACGTCCTCGATGTCGACGGTCAACAGCACTACCCGCTGGTGCAGCACCTTGTAGTGCTTCAGGCTGTGCAGCAGCCCCGGCGGCAGGCCGCGCGGGTTGCCGGTCAGGAAGACGGCGGTGCCCGGCACCCGCTGCACCGACCCGCCCTTCAGCCGCTCCAGCAGCATGTCGAAGGGCAGCGCGTCCTCGGCCAGCCGCTTGCGCACCACCTCGCGCCCACGCCGCCACGTCGCCATCAGCAGGAAGACCATCGCGCCGACCACCAGCGGGAACCAACCGCCCTCCTCCACCTTGATCAGGTTCGACAGGAAGAAGGCGAGATCGACCGACAGGAACACCACCAGCGCCAGCACCGCCTGCCACAGCTTCCAGCGGCCGAGCGAGCGCGCCACCTTGTAGGCCAGCAGCGTGGTCGCCACCATCGTGCCGGTGACCGCGATGCCGTAGGCGGCGGCGAGGTTGCTGGAGGTCTGGAAGCTCAGCACCAGCACGATGACGCCGGCCAGCAGCAGCCAGGTCAGCTGCGGCATGTAGATCTGGCCCTTCTCATGCTCCGAGGTGTGCATCACCTCCATCCGCGGCAGGTAGCGCAGATGCATCGCCTGCAGCGTCACCGAATAGGCGCCGGAGATCACCGCCTGTCCGGCGATGATGGTGGCGGCGGTCGCCAGCAGCAGAAGCGGCACCTGCGCCCAGTCCGGCGCCAGATGGAAGAAGGGGTTCTCGATCGCCTGCGGTTCGTGCAGCAGCAGGGCGCCCTGGCCGAAATAGCACAGCAGCAGCGACGGCAGCACGATGGTGTACCAGGCGCCGCGGATCGGCTTGCGGCCGAAATGGCCCATGTCGGCATAGAGCGCCTCCGCCCCGGTCACCGCCAGCACCACCGCACCCAGCAGCAGGAAGCCGTGCCAGCCGTGGTTGAACAGCATCTCCACCGCATGGCCGGGCCACACCGCTCCCAGCACACCGGGATAGCGGATGATCTGCCCGATACCCAGCGCCGCCAGCGTCAGGAACCAGACCATCATCACCGGGCCGAACAGCTTGCCGACCTTCTCCGTCCCGAACCGTTGCAGGACGAACAGCCCGACCAGGATGGTCAGCGTGATCGGGATGACGTAGCTGTCCAGGGCGGGGGCGACGACATGCAGCCCCTCCACCGCGCTCAGCACCGAGATGGCGGGGGTGATGAGGCTGTCGCCGTAGAACAGCGAGGCGCCCATCACGCCGATCGCCATGACCATCCCGGTCCGCCGGTGGCCCGGCCGCATGCCGCGCAGGGCCAGCGCGGTCAGCGCCAGGATGCCGCCCTCGCCCTGGTTGTCGGCGCGCATGATGAAGACGACGTACTTCACCGTCACCGTGATGATCAGCGCCCAGAAGATCAGAGACAGCACACCCAGGATGACCTCGGGCGTCAGCGGGAAGCCGCCGCCCTCGGTCAGGCATTCGCGCAGCGTGTAGAGCGGGCTGGTGCCGATGTCGCCATAGACGACACCCAGCGCCCCCAGCGCGAGCGCGCGCAGCTTCGCCGCATGCTCCCGCCCGTCCATGCTTGCTTCCATACCCGGTCCGCTCCGATCGTTTCGTACACACGGCCATGCCTAAGGTGGCTTGGCGTCGCCACGCAAGCCCCGAATGGCGAAACGCGCAACCGGCCCGACCGATCCGCCAACAAATGCGCCGCCGGATCCAGGGCCGATTTCGCCGCACATGATTCGAAACGATGTAGACCGGGCGCGGCACTCGGCACCGTTGCATCGACGGCGGCGGCATGGTTCTATCCTTACGTGTACCGTGGACAGTTCCGAGCCGGCAGCCATGTCCCATGATCTCCTGTTCGCCTCGGACGAGTCTCCCGACCCGCGGAATGCCTCCGCCGCGGCGGATGCCGCCGATCCCGGCGCTCCGCCCTGGCTGGTGCTGGTCGCCGACGACGAGCCGGAGGTGCATGCCGTCACCCGGCTGGCGCTCGCCCGGCTGCGCTTCCGCGACCGTCCCGTCCGCCTGCTCGACTGCGCCAGCGCGGCGGAGGCGGAGCGCATCCTGCGCGACACCCCGGACATCGCCGTCATCCTGCTCGACGTGGTGATGGAGACCGAGGATGCCGGCCTGCAGCTGGTCCGCCGCATCCGCCAAGACCTGGGCAACCGCGCCATCCGCATCGTCCTGCGCACCGGCCAGCCGGCCCGCGTGCCGGAGGAGGATCTGGTCCTCGCCTATGAGATCGACGGCTATACCGCGAAGACGGAACTGACGGCGCGCCGCCTGTTCACCAGCGTGGTCACGGCACTCCGCGCCTATGCCGAGCTGGCGGCCCTGGAACAGAAGCTTGCCGAGCGCAGCCGCGCGCTGGAGGAGGCGACCATCCGCCTCAACCGCATGGCGACGCTGGACCCGCTGACCGGCGTGTGGAACCGCCGCCGTTTCCTGGAGTTGGCGGCGGCGGAACTGGCGCGGGCGCGCCGCTATGGCCGGCATCTCGGCGTCTTCCTGCTCGACCTCGACGGCTTCAAGGCGGTCAACGACACCCATGGCGACGCTGCCGGCGATGCGGTCCTGCGCGCGGTGGTGAAGCGGGTGCGGGCGGCGTTGCGCATCTCCGACCACATCGCCCGCTCCGGCGGGGCGGAGTTCGTCGTGCTTCTGCCGGAAACCGACGGGACCGGCAGTGCCGTGGTGGCGGAACGGGTGCGCGCCGCCCTGGCCGACAGCCCCATCCTGCTGGAGGAACGGGCGATCCCCGTCACCGCCAGCATCGGCGTCGCCAGCTGGCTGCCCTTTGAGCCCGGCGTCGAACAGACCCTGCATCGCGCCGAGCATGCGCTGCACGCCGCCAAACAGGCCGGCCGCAACCGGGTGGAACGGGCGGAGGGATAAGGCATTCGTCCCCTACCGGCATGTTTCATGTGAAATATCGTTACAGCGCCGCGATTGAACCACGGCAAGCGAGGGGGTACTCCTTAGGGTCGGAAGCATCCACCCGGATTGCATTCCCGATCGGGGACTCGCACATGTGGCAGGACTATACCAACGCGCTGATCACCGCCTTCGGGTTGTCGGGGCTGGGGTTCGGCATCGGCAAGCTCGTCATCGTGTTCGGCGAACGCGCGATCGAACGCCGCCACGGGTCGGAGGGGGTGCGCGACGTCATCGCCCGCCGCGCCAAGATGGAGACGAAGTTCGAAGCCCGCCGCGGCGATCGCATTCGCGAGCTGAAGGAACTGGACGGCGCGGTCGAGGATGTGCTGCGCCGCCGCAAGGTGATGGAACGCCAGATCGAGGATGCGCGCCAGTCCGGCGAACGGCTGGTCCGCCTGATCGGCGAGGAGGTCCAGGGCAGTCCCTGCTACGTCGCCATGGTGGTGAACAAATATGTCGGCACCGGCGCCGTTCAGCAGAGCCAGCACGCGCTGGTCGACCCGACTTGGGCGCAGCCGCAGATGATCGAGGTGTGGGCGCGCTCGATGGCGGAAGCGCGGACCGAGATCGAGCGGCGCTATCCGCCCGCCTTCGGCTATGCGGTGACGCGGATGCAGGAGTTCCTGTCCGCCGACACGCCCGTCGCCAAAGCGAGCTGAGATAGAGGACGCGCCATGGACAGCATGCCCTACATCTTCGCCGGCCTCGTCGGTCTCGCCTCGCTGGCGGTGTCGCTGCTGCTGGCCCTGCGCCGTCTGAAGACGTCGGAGGAGCGGATCGCCACCGCCGTGGCGCGCAAGCAGGCGCAGGTGGAGCGGATCAAGAAGATCGCTCGCGTCACGCTGCAGCAGGCCCGCGACCTGCGAGATGCCCGCCGCCGCAAGGCGATGGCCGAGCTGGGCTGCGAGGATCTCGAACAGCGCCTGAAGGCGGCCGGCGCCGCCGACCGCCGCATCTATGTGCTGGACGACCGCCGCACCCAAAAGGACCAGGGCTGGCTGCTGCGGGTGGTCAACATCGAATACGCCTCCCGCGTCAACGCCAGCCTCACCCCCACCGCGCTGGACAGCTGGAAGCGCGGCCGGCGCTTCCTGGTCTGGGCGCTGGACGAGAAGAAGGCCCGCGAAAAGGTCAACGCCCGCTTCCCGGAGAACAAGGGCTTCGCTGTCATGGGCGTCGAGTCCTATCTGGGGTGAATGTGGGGCTGCCGCGGGTGCCCCCTCCCCATCCCTCCCCCGCTTCGCGGGAGAGGGGGCAGGAGCTTTGCGGAAGTTCAGCGGCAGTCCCCTCTCCCGCGTTAGCGGGGGAGGGTTAGGGAGGGGGCATCGTCAGCCGACACCTATCCTCTCCCCCGCCACAATAATGACACCAATCCCATTTTCGGACTATCATCCCCGCGCGCACCCATCCACGCGCGCCGGGGAGCCTTGCCATGATCCGTTACGCCGAGTTGCAGGTCGCCACCAACTTCAGCTTTCTGGAGGGAGCGTCGCACGCTGACGAGCTGGCAATGACGGCGGCGGCGCTCGGGCTGGCGGCGGTGGGGGTGACGGACCGCAATTCGCTGGCCGGCGTGGTGCAGATGCACGCCGCGGCGAAGAAGGCGGGCATCCGGGCGCTGATCGGCTGCCGGCTGGACCTGACCGATGCCGACAGCCTGCTGGCCTACCCGACCGACCGCGCCGCCTATGCCCGGCTGTCGCGGCTGCTGACGGTGGGCAAGATGCGGGCGCCGAAGGGGGAGTGCTTCATCGCCCGCGCCGATGTGCTGGCCCATGCCGAAGGCATGCTGTTCCTGCTGCTCGCCCCCCACCAGCGTGACGAGTCGTTCCTGCGCGAACTGCGCGCCTGGCGCGGCGGGCTGGCGCGCGGGCAGCTCTATCTGGCGGCGAGCCACCGCTACCAGGGCGACGATTCCCGGCGGCTGCGCTGGCTGGCCGGGCTGGCGGAGGCGGAGGGGGTGCCGCTGGTCGCCACCAACGACGTGCTCTATCACGGCGCCGGGCGGCGGGCACTGGCCGACGTGATGACCTGCATCCGCCACCACACCACCATCGACGAGGCCGGCTGGCGGCTGTCCGCCAATGCCGAGCGTCACCTGAAACCGGCCGTCGAGATGGTGCGCCTGTTCCGCGACCACCCCGACGCCGTCGCCCGCACCCTGGAGATCGCCGAGGCCTGCCGCTTCTCACTGGACGAGTTGCGCTATGAATATCCCGACGAAGTGGCGGAGGGCCGCGATCCGCAGGACACGCTGGTGACGCTGACCTGGGAGGGGGGTGCAAGACTGTATCCCGGCGGCATCCCTGACAAGGTCCGCGCCGCCGTCAAGCATGAGTTGGCCTTGATCGGGGAGCTGCGCTACGCCCCCTATTTCCTGACCGTCCACGACATCGTCCGATTCGCGAGGGGCCAGGGCATCCTCTGCCAGGGGCGCGGCAGTGCCGCCAATTCCGCCGTCTGCTATTGCCTGGGCATCACGTCGGTCGATCCGACCGAGGTCGATCTGCTGTTCGAGCGCTTCATCTCCACCGCCCGCGGCGAGCCCCCCGACATCGACGTCGATTTCGAACATGAGCGGCGCGAGGAGGTGATCCAGTACATCTACGATAAATACGGCCGCGCCCGCGCCGGCCTGACCGCCACCGTCATCCGCTATCGCGCCCGCAGCGCCCTGCGCGAGGTCGGCAAGGCGATGGGGCTGTCGGCCGATCTGGTGGCGCGGCTGACCGGCTCCATCTGGGGCTGGAGCCGCGACGGCGTCGACGAGGAGCGCGCCCGCTCGCTCGGCGTCGATCCCGACGATCCAAGGCTCAAGCGCACGCTGGAACTGGCACAGGAGCTGATCGGCTTTCCCCGTCATCTGTCGCAGCATGTCGGCGGCTTCGTCATAACCCGCGGCCCGCTGTCGGATCTCTGCCCCGTCGCCAACGCGGCGATGGAGGATCGCAGCACCATCGAATGGGACAAGGACGACATCGACGCGCTGGGCATCCTGAAGGTCGACGTGCTGGCGCTGGGTATGCTGACCTGCATCCATCGCGCCTTCGACCTGATCGAGCAGGTGCACGGGCAACGCTGGACGCTCGACAGCCTGCCCAAAGAGGATCCGGCGGTCTACGAGATGCTGGGGCGGGCCGACAGCCTGGGCGTCTTCCAGGTCGAAAGCCGCGCGCAGATGAGCATGCTGCCCCGGCTGAAGCCCAAGAAATTTTACGATCTGGTGATCGAGGTCGCCATCGTCCGCCCCGGCCCGATCCAGGGCGGCATGGTCCATCCCTACCTGCGCCGCCGCAGCGGGGCGGAGGACATCACCTATCCGATGCCGGCGCTGAAACCGGTCCTCTACAAGACCCTGGGCGTGCCGCTTTTCCAGGAGCAGGCGATGAAGGTCGCCATGGTCGGCGCCGGCTTCACCGCCGAGGAGGCCGACCAGCTGCGCCGCGCCATGGCCGCCTTCCGCAAGACCGGAAAGGTCCAGCTGTTCCACGACAAGTTCATCGCCGGCATGATCGCCAACGGTTGTGACCCCACCTTCGCCGAGCGCTGTTTCCAGCAGATCGAGGGATTCGGCGAATACGGCTTCCCGGAAAGCCACGCCGCCAGCTTCGCTCTGCTGGTCTATGTCTCCGCCTGGATCAAGCGCCACCACCCCGCCATCTTCGCCGCCGCCCTGCTGAACAGCCAGCCCATGGGCTTCTACGCCCCGGCGCAGATCGTCCGCGATGCAAGGGAGCACGGCGTGACGGTGCTGCCGCCCGATGTGAACCTGTCGGGCTGGGATTGCGCGGTGGAGGTTGCTCCCTCTCCACAATCCCCTCTCCCCCCCGGGGAGAGGGGGACGCACCCGCCGGACGTCTTCGGCTGCGCCGACCCCCCTCATCCCGACCTTCTCCCCGGGGGGGAGAAGGAGAAATCGGGGGCATTAAGCCTTCATCTCCGACTCGGTTTCCGCCTGATCAAGGGCTTCACCCCGCAGCACGCCGAGTCCCTCGTCCTCTCCCGCGCCGGCGGCTATCGCGACCCCTACGATTTGTGGCGGCGCGCCCGCCTGCCGGTCGCGGCCCTGGAAAAGCTGGCAAAGGCCGACGCCTTCCGCTCCGTCGGGCTCGACCGTCGGGCGGCGCTGTGGGCGGTGCGGGCGCTGGGCGACCAGCCGCTGCCGCTGTTCGCCCGCCTGGACGGCCCGCTTGCCGAGGAACCCGAAGCGCCGCTGCCGGCCATGGCGCTCGGCGAGCATGTGGTGATGGACTACACCAGCCTGTCCCTGTCGCTGAAGGCCCACCCGCTGTCGCTGCTGCGCGACGGCCTGCCCGGCATCACCCCGGCGGAGCGGCTGGTCCAGGCCCGCGACGGCCGCCGCCTGACCACCGCCGGCCTCGTCCTGGTCCGCCAGCGGCCGGGCAGCGCCGAGGGCGTCGTCTTCATCACGCTGGAGGACGAGACCGGAGTCGCCAACCTCGTCGTCATGCCCGACGCCTTCGAGACCTTCCGCCGCCCGATCATGACCGCGCGGCTGATGGCCGCCACCGGCCGGGTGCAGAACCACGAAGGCGTGGTGCATCTGCGGGTGGAATCGCTGATCGATCTGACCCACCGGCTGTCCGAACTGACCGGCGAGGACCGCCATGCCGCCCCTAATGAGACTCATGCCCCATTTCCCAAGGGCCGCAATTTTCATTGAAGGAGCTGATTGCTCCTGACATCACGCTGTCAGGAGGGGGTGTGCTATCAAGGGGACGTGCCGGCACGAACCACGAACATCCCACTCCCCTCTGTCAGGAGCCAATCCGATGAACATCCCGCACGTCGTCACCTGGTTCGAGATTCCGGTCACCGACCTCGCCCGCGCCGTCGGTTTCTACGAGACCGTCTTCGCCGCCAAGATGGTCCAGGAACCCTGCCCCAGCGGCATGACCATGGCCGTCTTCCCGGCCGAAGGCACCGCCGTCAAGGGCTGCCTGATCAAGCACGAGGCCTGCAAGCCCAGCGCCGACGGCACCACCGTCTACCTGAACGGCGGCGACGACCTCTCCGCCCCGCTGGCCCGTGCCGAGCAGGCCGGCGCCCGCATCATCGTGCCGAAGACGCTGATCACCCCGGAAATCGGCTATTTCGCCCAGTTCATCGACAGCGAGGGCAACCGCGTCGGCCTCTATTCGATGCACTGATCCCGCTCACCGGAGCCGCCGCCATGCGCCGCGCCGACCGCCTGTTCCAGATCGTCCAGCATCTCCGCAAGGGGCGGCTGGTGACGGCTGCCGAGTTGGCGCGCTGCCTGGAGGTGTCGGAGCGCACCGTCTACCGCGACATGCGCGACCTCGCCTCCTCCGGCGTGCCGGTGGAAGGCGAGGCCGGCGTCGGCTATCTGCTGCGCGACGGCTACGACCTGCCGCCGCTGATGTTCACTCAGGACGAGGTGGAGGCGCTGGTGGTCGGCGCCCGCCTCGCCCGCGCCTGGGTCGGCGGCGGTCTGGCCGATGCCGCCGCCCGCGCGCTCGACAAGGTCGAGGCGGTGGTGCCGGAGGCGCGGCGGCGCGAGTTGGCCGACAGCCGCGTCTTCGTCCCCGACTTCTCCTTCCCCGCCCCCTTGCGCGAGCGGATGGACGTGCTGCGCTGCGCCATCAACGCCAGGCGCGTCGTGCTGTTCGACTACCGGCGGCAGGACGGCACCCATTCCGCCCGCGCTGTCCAGCCGCTGGGCCTGTTCTTCTGGGGCCGGGTGTGGACGCTGGGCGCCTGGTGCGAGCTGCGCGAGGAGTTCCGCAGCTTCCGCATCGACCGCATGGAAACCCTGATGCCCCTGGAGCGCCGATTCGACGAGATCCCCGGCCGCGGTCTGGACGACTATCTCGCCCGCTGGCGGCAGGAGGGCTGTCCGCGCGGGTGAGGCCGCAGGTCACTCCACCAGCCTGATCTCCGTCGTCGCCACGCCCGACGCCCCGACCGCCACCGCGTAATCGTCGAAGCCCGGCGGGCCGAAGCTGCCGCGGGCGGAGCGGCTGAAGCCGTGCGGTTCGGCGGGGATGCCGAACAGGCCGGTGGCAAGCTCGCCGTTGTTGTCCAAATCCTGGAAGGCGATCAGCCCATAGCGGCCGGCCGGCAGGTCGGGGAAGACCACCTGCAACTCCGGTCCCAGCGCCGCGACGAAATAGCCGGCGCGCGGCCTCTTCGCCGCCTGCGCCTCGGCGCTGTCGAACAGCGCGACCATCACCTTGCCCTGATTGGGCTTGACGTTGCGGACGGTTGCGCGAAGCTCCCCGGCGGCGGCCGGACCAGCGGCGGCCAGCGCCAGCAGCGTCACTGTCACCGTTCCTGGGGCGACCATCCTTGCAGACCAACGCGCAACCCAACGCCGAAACCTCATCCCCCGCCCTCCCCTGGCAGTCGCCGCCCGTTCCCTATGGCCGGCGCGTGCTGCGCCGCCGCCTGCAGTTGCTGGCGGCCTCCATCCTAGCATTGGCTCTGCTGGGACCGTTCGGCACCTTCCGTGACATGGGTTTCGCCGTCCGGCTTGCCTACTGGGGCGGGCTGATCGCCACTGGCTGGTCGATGTTCGAACTCGTGATTCTGGTCGCCCGCCGCGTGCTGCCGAACCTGGAACGCACATGGCCGCTGATGCTGGCTGCGGCCTTCCTGACCGTCAGCGTCGTGCAGACCCTGGTGGTCGCCCTGCTGGAAAGCCGGCTGCGCAGCCAGGATTTCCTCACCCCCGCCGGGCTGGCCGAGCTGTATGGCTATGTGCTGGTCATCACCCTGCTGGTGTCGGCCCTGCCGGTGTGGCTGGAGCTGCGCGACCATGGCGTGGTCGGCCACCAGCCCCCCGCCCCGCCGCAAGCGTCCGTCCCCGGCGGCGAACCGGCCACCAACCGCCCCGCCCCCTTCCTCGACCGCATCCCCGCGAAGCTGGGGCGCGACCTGCTGGCGCTGGAGATGGAGGACCATTATGTCCGCGTCCACACCGCGCTGGGCAGCGACCTGATCCTGATGCGGATGCGCGACGCGGTGGCGGAGCTGGCGGGCATCGACGGCCGGCAGGTCCACCGTTCCTACTGGGTCGCAGCATCGGCGGTCGCGGCGGTGGAGCGCAAGCCGGACGGCAAGCTGTCGCTGCGCCTGACCAACGGCCTGCTGGTCCCGGTCAGCCGGACCCACGCCCCCTCGGTGCGCGCCGCCGGCTGGACCGAGAAGGCGGTCTCCTAAACGCCGTTAAACGCCTTCACCGCGGAAGGGACGGGACAGCAACCCCTCGATGGTTTCGTCCAGCCCGGCGCCGCGGTTCAGGATGGCATCGACCGCCGTGCAGATCGGCATGTCGACGCCCAGCTTCGCCGCCAGCCCGACCACCGCGGCGGTGGTATAGACGCCCTCTGCCACCGACCGCCGCGCGGCCAGGATCTCGGACAGCGCCTTGCCCGCGCCCAGTGCCGCCCCCAGCGACATGTTGCGCGACTGCAGGCTGGAGCAGGTCAGCGTCAGGTCGCCCAGCCCGGACAGTCCCATCAGCGTCTCCACCCGGCCGCCGAGCGCCAGCGCCAGCCGGGTGATCTCGGCCAGCCCGCGGGTGATCAGCGCCGCCCGCGCGTTGTCGCCCAGCCGCCGCCCCTCGACGACGCCGCAGGCGATGGCCAGCACATTCTTCACCGCCCCGCCGACCTGCGAACCGATGACGTCGTCCGAGCGGTAGGGCCGGAAGGTGTGGCTGCCCAGCGCCGTGACCAGCGCCCTGCCCAGCGCCTCGTCCGCACAGGCCAGCGTCACCGCCGTCGGCAGCCCGCGCGCCACCTCCGCCGCGAAAGTCGGGCCTGACAGGATCGCCACCGGATTTCCGGCCGGCAGCGCGGCGCCGACCGCCTCGCTCATCAGCGCGTGGCTGTCCAGCTCGATCCCTTTGGCGCAGACGACGACCGGCGCCCCCGGCTTCAGCAACGGCGCCATCCGCGCGGTGACGCTGCGCGCATGCTGGGCCGGCGACACCAGCAGCACCGCGTCGCAATCGCCGAGATCGGCCAGATCACCGGTGACCCGCAGCGCGTCGGGCAGCGGCACGCCGGGCAGGTAATCGCGGTTCTCGCGGCGGAGGCTCATCGCCTCCACCACCGCCGGCTCGCGCGCCCACAGCAGCGTCTCGCGCCCGGCCCGCAACGCCGCCAAGGCCAGCGCCGTTCCCCAGGCGCCGCCACCGACGACACCGATGCGGTTGAGGGCGGAGGGGGGCACGGCACTCATGGCAGGTCTCTCACGCTGACGAAGTCCATCACGCCTTCACCCCCGCACCCACCCCTGCGCGCCCGATCACCGGCGCGGCATTCGGGTCCAGCGGCCAGCGCGGGCGGGGGGCGAAGTTCAGCGGGTCGCTCTCTCCCAGCCGGAAGCGCTCGATCCCGGCCCAGGCGATCATCGCCGCATTGTCGGTGCACAGGCGCAGCGGCGGCGCCACGAATTGCATGCGCTGCTTCTCCGCCAAGGTCGACAGCCGGCTGCGGATCGCCTTGTTGGCGGCGACGCCGCCGGCGACCACCAGGGCGCCGCCCTGCGGGTGATCCTCCTTGAAGCGGCGGATGGCGCGGGTGCAGCGGTCGGCCAGCACCTCCGCCACCGTCGCCTGGAAGGCGGCGGCGAGGTCGTCGCGATCCGCATCGGACAAGACGCCCCCAAGTTCCTCCACATGCCGCCGCACCGCGGTCTTCAGCCCGGAGAAGGAGAAGTCGCAGCCCGGACGCCCCAGCATCGGCCGCGGCAGCTCGAACCGCGCCGGGTTGGTGGCGCGCGCCGCCGCCTTCTCCACCAGCGGCCCGCCGGGATAGCCCAGCCCCAGCAGCTTGGCGGTCTTATCGAACGCCTCGCCCACCGCGTCGTCGATGGTGGTGCCGAGCCGGCGATAGCGCCCGACCCCCTCCACCGCCAGAAGCTGGCAATGGCCGCCCGACACCAGCAGCAGCAGGTAGGGGAAGGCGACGTCGTCGGTCAGCCGCGCCGTCAGCGCGTGGCCTTCCAGATGGTTGACGGCGACGAAGGGCAGCCCGCGCGCGGCGGCGATGGCCTTGGCGGTCATCACGCCGACGATGACGCCGCCGATCAGCCCCGGTCCGCCGGTGGCCGCCACCGCGTCCAAATCGCCGAAGCCGATCCCGGCCTCGTCCATGGCGCGGCGGATCAGCCCGTCCAGATGTTCAAGATGGGCGCGAGCGGCGATTTCCGGGACGACGCCGCCATAGGGCGTGTGGTCGTCCAGCTGCGACAGCACGACGTCGGCGCGGATCTCGCGCGCGTCGGTGACGACGGCGGCGGCCGTCTCGTCGCAGCTCGTTTCGATTCCAAGAACGATCATGGCGCCAACCTAGCCGCCTTGGCCGTCCGGGTACAGGATGGAGTTGCGGACAAGTGCGCGCATGAAATTTGATCCGCCTCAATCTTCCGTATGACCGGGCGACGAATCCTTGCAAAGCTGCGCGGATCCCCTAGAACACGCCCTATGACGACCCACCCGCTCCGTATCGGGACGCGCGGCAGCCCGCTGGCGCTGGCGCAGGCCCATGAAACCCGCGACCGCCTGATCGCCGCCCATCCGCATCTCGCTGCGCCCGGCGCCATCGAGATCGTCGTCTTCAAGACCACCGGCGACCGCATCCTCGACCGCACCCTGGCGGAAGCGGGCGGCAAGGGCCTGTTCACCAAGGAGCTGGAGGAGGCGCTGTTCGACGGCCGCGCCGATCTGGCCGTCCATTCGATGAAGGACGTGCCGACCCAGCTTCCCGACGGGCTGGAGATCGCCACCCTGCTGCCGCGCGAGGACCCGCGCGACGCCTTCTTCTCCCGCTCCGGCGGCGGTCTGGCCGATCTGCCGGCCGGCGCCGTGGTCGGCACCGCCGGCCTGCGCCGTCAGGCCCAGGTGCTGGAGCTGCGCCCCGACCTGAAGATCTTCCCGCTGCGCGGCAACGTGCAGACCCGCCTGTCCAAGCTGGACGCGGGCGAGGTGGACGCCACCCTGCTGGCGCTGGCCGGCCTGCGCCGCCTCGGCCTGACCGAGCGCATCAGCGCGGTGCTGGAACCGGAAACCATGCTGCCGGCGGTAGCCCAGGGCGCCATCGGCATCGAGATCCGCAGCACCGACGACGCCACCCGCGCCCTGCTGGCCCCGCTGAACTGTGCGGAGACCATGGTCCGCGTCACGGCGGAACGCGCGCTGCTGGCCGCGCTGGACGGCTCCTGCCGCACGCCCATCGCCGCGCTGGCGATGCTGGACGGCGACGACCTGCATCTGCGCGCCAAGGTGCTGTCGACCGACGGACGCATCATCTTCCGGGCGGAACGCCGCGGCAAGGCCGCCGACGCCGAGTCGCTGGGCGCCGATGCCGGGGCCGAGATCCGGGCGCAACTGCCGCCCGATTTCTTCGCCGCGGCACCGCACTGACCGCCATCCGGGCCGGGTTTTCCGCATGACGGGAAAGCAGCCTCAATCCTCTTCCGCCGACCGCCGTACGCGCCTTCTGGTGACGCGACCGGCGGAGGATGCCGAGCCGCTGGTCCGCCGGCTGGAAGCGCTCGGCTTCGCCACGGCGGTGGAGCCGATGCTGTCGATGGTCTGGCTCGACGGGCCGGAACCCGACCTGTCCGACGTACAAGCCCTGCTGTTCACCAGCGCGAACGGCGTACGCGCCTACACCAAACGTACAAGTCGGCGCGACCGTCCGGTGCACGCCGTCGGCGACGCCACGGCGCGGGCGGCACGGGCCGCCGGCTTCGCCCAGGTCGACAGCGCGTCCGGCGACGTGTACGCGCTGGCAGAGCATGTCCGCCGATTGTGCGATCCGGCCGCCGGTACGCTTCTTCATGTGGCCGGCAGCAAGGTGGCGGGCGACCTCGCCGGCCTGCTGGGGGCGGGCGGGTTCACGCTGCGGCGCAGCGTGATGTACGATGCCGTACCCGCGCTAACCCTGTCGGACGAGACCGCGACATTTTTGCGTACGTCCGGGCTCGATGGCGTGTTGTTTTTCTCTCCCCGTACCGCCGCATCCTTTGTTAGGCTGCTCGCCGAGGCGGGGCTGGTCGATTGTTGTCGTACGGTCGATGCGTTCTGCCTCAGCCCCGCGGTCGCGGAGGCTGCCCGTGCGTACGGCGACGAGGGAGTGATGCCGTGGCGAAGCGTACGGGTGGCGGCGCGGCCGGAGCAGGACGCCCTGCTCGATCTGTTGCCGGTCGCCGGATAAACCCGGCGCGGTCCGGCCGTACGGCTTACACCCCTGGTGCGTCCGGGTGGGTGGGTCAGCCGTACGGGGGACGAGGGGGACCGGTCAGGGGGCTGTGACGTTAAAACGAACAACAGCGAACCGAAGGTACAGCCCATGACCTCTCGTCCAGGCCCCGAACGCCCCGGCACCGACCGTGACGGCGACGGCGCCAGCACCGGCAATGCGGCGGTCGACCGCATCGTCGAACGTTTCGGCGGCATCCGCCCGATGGCCCACAAGCTGGACACCCCGGTGACGACGGTCCAGGGTTGGAAGAAGCGCGGCGCGATCCCGCTGGCCCGCCATGCCGACCTGCGCACCGCCGCCGCCAAGCACCGCATCAAGCTGGACGACGCCGACCTGGACGCGGCCACCCCCAGCGAGGATCGGCCGACCGACGCCTCCGCCGCGTCCGTCATCACCCCGGCCGCCGCGACCGCCACGACGGTCGACGCCGCTCCGGTGGTGGAGCCGGTGCCGACCGCTTCCCCGGCCGACACCATCCCCGGCGCCGAGCCCCCGGCAGCCGAAGCGACCACAGGTGCCGTGACCGAACTGCAATCGTCCGATGCCCTGATCCCGCCGGTCACGCCGATCGGCGCGACCGACAGCCTCGCCGACACGCCGAAGGGCGACGCGGAGAAGGCCGAGGAAGCCAAGGACGAAGCCGTCAAATCAGGCTCCACCAAATCCGACGAGTCGAAGACCACCACCGGCAGCTGGACGCCGTCCGGCACCAGCGGCAGCGCGGGCTACAGCCGCAGCGCCGATGCCGAGCCGGCGCGTCCGACCATCGCCCCCACTATCGCCCCTACTCCGTCCTACCTCGACGAGCCGCGCTCCGGCAGTGGGTTCGCCACCGCCCTGTCGGTGGTAGCACTGCTGGTCGGCGCCGCCGCCCTGTCGGCGCCCTGGTGGGGTCCCGCCCTGCCCGGCTGGCCGTCGCCGTCCGCCTCCTCCACCGCCTCCGCTCCGGCCGACCCGGCGCTGAAGGCACAGATCCAGCAGCTCACCGACCGCATCGGCAAGCTGGAGCAGCGTCCGGCCGCCGCGAACACCGGGGGCGGCAACGGCGCCGACCTCTCCGCGCTGACCCAGCGGATCGACGCGCTGGAGAAGCGCCCGGCCGCCACGCCCGACACCGGCGCCGCCGACGCCCAGAAGGCGCTGGCCGACCGCATCGCCGCGCTCGAGCAGAAGGTCTCCGCCGTCTCCGGCAACTCCCAGGCGGCGCAGGAGCTGCGCAGCGAGGTCGACTCGCTGAAGCAGCAGGTCACCAGCGTCAACCAGGCCGTCAGCGAGCGCCAGGACGCCGCCTCCACCGCGCAGGCGCTGGTGCTGGCCGCCGGGCAGCTGCGCGCCTCCCTGTCGGGCGGGCAGCCGTTCCAGCAGGACCTGCAGGCGGTCCGCGCCCTCAACATCTCCGACGCGGGCGTGACCCAGCCGCTCGACGCCGTGGCGCCCTATGCCGCCAAGGGCATCCCGACCCGCGCCCAGCTGACCGACCGCTTCCAGCCGCTGGCCGGCGAGATCGTCCGCGCCGACATCCGCGGCGAGGGCAAGAGCTGGATCGACACGGCGGTCGGCAAGCTGTCCACCCTGGTCACCGTCCGCCAGGAGGGCGGCGGGGTGGTCGGCACCACCGCCAACGCCATCGTCGCCCGCGCCGAGGCCGCTCTGAACGAGGGCAACCTCGCCAAGGCGGTGGAGGAGCTGTCGGCCCTGCAGGGTCCGGCCGCGCAGACCGCCGCCCCGTGGCTGGCCGACGCCAAGGCGCGTCTGGCCGCCGATCAGGCCGCGCGTCAGCTGAACGACCGCGCCATCGCCCTGATGACCACCGCCGCCGGCGGGAAGGGGACGGCCCAATGATCCGCGCCCTCTGGTTCCTTCTGAAGGTCGCGGTGGTCATCGCCGCCGCGATCTGGCTCGCCGACCGTCCCGGCACCGTCAGCGTCCATTGGCTGGGCTACGCCGTCGAGGCGCCCTTCTGGGTTGCCCTGCTGGTCACGATCGTGGCGCTGGGCATCGCGGCGCTGGGCTATCGCCTGATCCGCGGGCTGATCCGCACGCCGTACCGCATCCGCCGCCACAGCCGGGTCCGCCGCCGCGAGCGCGGTTACCGCGCCCTGACCCAGGGCATGGTCGCCATCGCCGCCGGCGACGCGCAGACCGCGCGCAAGATGGCGCGCAAGGCCGACGGGCTGCTGAACGAGCCGCCGCTGACCATGCTGCTGTCGGCGCAGGCCGCCCAGCTGCAGGGCGACGAGCGCGCCGCCAGGGAGTATTTCACCGCCATGCTGGAGCGGCCGGAGACGGCCTTCCTCGGCATGCGCGGGCTGCTGACCCAGGCGATCAAGTCGGGCGACCGGGTGGAGGCGCTGACCCTCGCCCGCAAAGCGCGCGGGCTCCAGCCCAACACGCCCTGGCTGCTCGGCACGCTCTATGACCTGGAGGCGCAGGCCGGCGACTGGGCTGCCGCCGAAGGCACCTTGCAGCAGGCGATCCAGGCCGGGGCCATCCCGACCGACGAGGGCCGCCGCCACCGCGCCGTCCTGCTGCTGGAGCGCAGCTTCGAGGCGGAGCGCCGCGGCCGGGCCGACGCCGCCCTGTCGCACGCCCAGGCGGCGCACGACATGATGCCGGGCTTCGTCCCCGCCGCCGTCCGTCTGGCCCGCCTGCAGCTCGCCGCCGACCGGCTGAAGCCGGCCGCCAAGGTGGTGGAGCGGGCATGGCGCCACTCGCCGCATCCGGAGCTGGCCGACATCTACCGGTCGATCGTCTCCAGCTACGACCCGCTGACCCGCGTCCGGCTGTTCCAGAAGCTGGTGCGTCAGTCCCCGGACTCGGCCGAATCGCACCTCGCCGTCGCCCGCGCCGCCATCGACGCCCAGCTGTGGGGCGAGGCGCGCCAGCACCTGAACCGCGCCATGGAGATCGGCCCGACCCGCCGCACCTACCGCCTGATGGCCGAGCTGGACCGCGGCGAGCGCCACGACGAGGATGCGGCGAAGGACTGGCTGGCCAAGGCCGCCAACGCGCCGGAGGATCCGGTGTGGACCTGCAGCTCCTGCGGGGCGGTCAGCCACAACTGGGGCGGCCTGTGCGGCCATTGCGGCGCCTTCGACACGCTGACCTGGAAGGCCCCGACGGTCGCCGTCCCGCTGATGGAGCCGACCGACATCCCCCCGGCGCTGGCCCGTCCGGCGACCGCGTAAGGGATCGATGCAAGGTGCAAGAAAAAGCGCCCTTCCCCACCGGGAAGGGCGCTTTCTTCTTTTCAGGATGTCCGTCGGCTTTGGCGGTCTCCCGTCCACCAAAGCCAACGGCCGAATGAGGATCGCTCCAGCCTGTTGCCTCTACCGCATCCCCTCCGGTCCGACACGGTCGAGAGGCAGTTCCTTCTTCGCCAGCAGGCGGTCGAGCAGGCGCCCCCCGGCCGGGGCGTTCGCGGCCCTGGCGGCGCTGGCTACAGCGGCGGCCTCCGCCGTGGGCGCCGCGTTTTCCAGCTGCGTGTTCTCGACCCGGTACTCGCCGCCGGACAGGCTGTTGACGACCTGCTCCTTCGCCGACGGGCCGGCCACCACGTTGCCGTCGGCGACATTGCCGTGCATCCGGCCGGCCGGGCCGGCGCTGGGCACCCATTCCAGCCGCAGGAAGCGGTCCTTGCCGTCGTTCATCATGGTGATGTTGTCCGACACCCGGTTGTTGTCGCCGCCATGCAGGAAGATCGCCGCCATGCCGGTGTTCTCCAGCAGGTTGCCCTGTACCGTCACGCCGCTGGTCATGTCGTCCAGATAGATACCGAAGCCCTTGTAACGGACCAGCCAACGCCCCTGCGCGTCGGTGGCGAGGCCGCCGGTGTCGCGGATGTCGTTGAAGCGGATGATGCTGCGGGTGTCGTTGCCGCTGCGGCCCAGCATCTCGATGGCACCGGCGTCGGCGGTCTGGCGGGCGGTATCGCGGATGCGGTTGAACTCAATGGTGTTGTCGCTGTTCACCGTCTGCGGGTTCCAGTTCTTGATCGAGATGCCGTAACGGGCCGACCGGCGGATGTCGTTGTGGGCGATCAGCGTGTTGCGGATGCCGGCGCCCATGACGCCGCCGCTGAAGAAGCGCACCTCGCCGATGTCGCTGATGCGGTTGGCGAGGATGCGGTTGTCGCTGCTGCCCGGCGCCAGCACCACGCCGGAGCGGCCGAGATGCTCCATCCGGTTGCCCGACACCTCGCTGCGGCTGGCGCCGTCGAGCATCACTGCGGTGCCTACCAGCAGGAAGCGGTTGCCGGCGATCCGCGTGCCGCTGCCGCCCTTCACCAGCACGGCGTTGCCGTCCCACGGCACATCGGTGAAGGTCAGCCCCTCCACCGTCACGTTGCGCGCATTGTCGAGCCGCAGCAGCACCGGCTGCCGCGCCACCACCAGCTCCGCCCCGGCGCTGTTCAGCCCGGTCGGCGGCTTCACCAGCAGGCGCTTTGCCTTGGCATCCCAGGCGAACTCACCCGGCCGCGTCAGGAAATCGGGATGGCCGAGCAGCCGCACGGTCGAGCCGTCGCGGTAAGGATACTGCCCATCGCCGCCAAGGGTCAGCAGACCGTTCGGATCGGCGGACGCCACGCCCAGCAGGTCGTCGGACAGCCGTTCACGGTCCAGCGCCTGCGCCCGCACCCCCGGCCCGGCCCAGCCGGACTTCAACACGCCGGCGGGAAGCCGCATCTGCCGCTTGCTCCCCGGACTTTTGGGATCGGACTGCACCGCCTTGGCCGGGAACCAGCCGCTGCGCGGGTCGCCGGGCGTGAAATCGCCGCTGCGCGCGGCGTCCAGCCGCTGCCCGCCGACCGAGACGTCCAGCCCCGGATCGCGCGCCAGCGGCGCCGACAGCAGGCTGTTCGCCATCTGCGCCCCGCCCACCGCCTCGCCCCCCGACAGCACCGGCTGCTCCCCCTCCACCGCGGTCAGCCGCAGCCCCGGCAGGGAGGCATCGACCACCAGCGGCGCCGTCAGCCGATAGGTGCCGCCATGCAGCCGCACGGTGGCCGGGCCACTTCCCTTGGCGGCGGCCAGCGCGCGGGCCGGGGTGGCGAAGGGACCATCGCGCCCGTCCGCCGACGGCTGGGACAGGCGTCCCGACCAGCGGTCATTGCCGGTCGGCGACACATAGAAGGTCATCTCGGTGAATGTGGTCTGTGCCGCCACAGCCGGCCCCCATCCGGCAGCGGTCAGCAGAAACGCAGATGTCAGCAAAATCCGAGGCAGGATTTGGGCCGCTCCACTCCGATGACGAGGTTGGGAACGGAACATGGGAGAACCTCCTCCAAGACAACGGCGAAGCCGCCGAAGGGGGGAGACTGACCCAGCCCTGCCGCACCGGCAAAAGCGCGAAGGGGGTGTGCGGGTGCGAAGGGGCCACGCCCTCTGCACCCCTGCCGGACCGGGACGGGGCGTATAGGCTGGCTTTTCATCCTAGCCTGACCGGCCGGTCGTACCCGCTTGCCCGCGGGCCGCGCGCCCCGTTCAGGCGGAGCCTAATTACCGGGGACTGTTTGCCGATGATCGAAATGGCGCTGATCGCGCAGGTCCTGGTGCTGGTGCTGGTAACCGTGGTGTTCCTCAGCTCCGGCAGCGCATCGATGTTCCATCCGCTGACGCTGTACCTGATCTTCCACGCCCTGGTCTTCGTCATGCGGCCGATCCTGGTCCACACCCAGAATTTCGACGATGTCTGGCTGTTCATGGGCTTCTGGCCGAACGAGCAGCAGTTCGTCATGACGCTGGCGGTCAGTTCGGTGGGGCTGATCGCCTTCGCCGCCGCCTGCATGTGGGCCGGCCTGGTCAAGCCCGACTGGACCCCGAACGGCGAGCCGGCACCGGCCTTCTCCTTCGACCGCGTCGACGTCGTGGCCTTCCTGACCACCGCGCTGCTGCTGGGTCCGCTCGCCATCTATTCGGCGATCCAGCGCCAGGGCGGCGCCAGCTTCGACGGCACCGGCGACGTGCAGATGGAGCGCGACCCGCTGACCGGCCAGCCGATCTACACCAACACCACCGGCTACATCGCCGAGGCCCATTCGATGGGGCTGCCGCTGACGCTGGGGCTGATCTGGGTCTGCCGCTTCCACCCGCTGTCCTTCATCCCCTTCGCCGGCTTCGTCGCCTACCGCGCCTATCTGGGCTGGGGGCGCTGGGCGATCATCATGGGCATCCTGGGGCTGGTGCTGCTGATGCTGTACCGCACCCGCACCAAGTGGTTCCGGCTGTGGCATGTGCTGGCCGCGATCCCGGTGATGGGGCTGTTCACCGTGCTGGGCAACAACCGCGACGCCTTCCGCGATGTGCTGGCCGGCGACGCCCCGGTCTCGGTCCTGCTGAAGTTCAACGGCGGCAGCGGCAGCGGCCGGGCGCTCGACGCGCTGGCCGGGCAGGATTTGGCGAACTTCGACTTCCTCGCCTACATCCTGTGGGTGGTGCCGAAACAGTCGGCGACCTACACCTGGTTCACCCAGTATCTGCAGCTGTTCACCGAACCGATCCCCCGCCTGCTGTGGCCGGGCAAGCCGGTCGGCGCGCCGGTGAAATGGGTGGACCTGAACGACTACGGCGTCTTCTACAACCTGACCACCTCGCTGCCCGGCGACGGCTGGATGAGCGCCGGCTGGATCGGCATGATCGTCACCATGGTGGTGGTGGGGCTGATCCTGGGCCGTATGCACCGCTGGTTCTGGACCAGCGGATTCCGCAACCGCTACGCCGTGCTGTTCTATTGCGCCTTCCTGCCGCTGTGCCTGCAGTGGTTCCGCGACGGCAACATCACCATCGTGAAGTTCGGCTTCTTCTCGCTGCTGCCGATCCTGCTGTGGATCGGGCTGACCCGCGCGCTCCGCGCCTGGGGAATCCTGGACGACGACCCGCTGCGCCCGGTGGTGGCGCCACCCAATCTTGTCCGGCCCAATCTCGCCAGAAGGGAGCCGTCATGACGCTGACCGTCAGCGCCGTCATCGCCACCTACAACCGCGGGCCGGAGCTGCGCATCGCGCTGACCCGGCTGATGAACCAGACCACCCCGCCGATGGAGATCATCGTCATCGACGACGGCTCCAGCGACGGCACCGGCGCGATGATGCGGGCGGAGTTCCCGACCGTCCGCTATGTCCGCCAGCCGCACAATGGCGGGCTGATCCTGGCCCGCAACTTCGGTTTCGTGAACACCACCGGCGACTGCATCCTGTCGGTCGACGACGACAGCTGGTTCGAGGATCCGGACGGGCTGGCCCGCTGCGTCGCCTATCTGGAACAGAACCCGGAGGTCGCCGCCGTCGCCTGCAACATCGAGACGCGCGACGGGCTGGTCTATTTCCCCAAGGGAGCCGCCCCCTTCGATGTGCCCTGGTATGTCGGCTGCGGCCATCTGCTGCGGCGCACTGCCGTGGAGCAGGTCGGACTCTACATGCCCGAACTCTACCGCCAGGGCGAGGAGAAGGACCGTTGCCTGCGGCTGGTCGGCGCCGGCTATCGCGTCGTCGCCCTGCCCGACGTCATGGTCTACCACGACAAGAGCGAGAAGGGCCGCAAGCCGGGGATGGAGCGCTTCTACAACCACCGCAACGACCTGATCCGCGAGGTGGCGCGCTGCCCATCCTCGCTGATGGCGTGGCGGCTGGCGCGATCCTGGGCCGGCAACAGCTGGAAGAACCTGCGCCACGGTCCGCGGATAACCGATCTGAAGGTGCTGCTGGCCCTGCCGCAGATCCTCCGCATCGGCCTGAAGCACCGCGCACCGGTGAGCCCCGACGCCTACCGCCGCTGGCTTCATCTGGCGAAGACGGCGGCGCCGGCCAGTGCCCCACCTGCGGAGAAGCCCGTCAGCCGGGCTGCATCCCGCCCAGTTGCAGCAGAACGGCCCAGCCCAGCACGATCAGATTGACGGTCAGCGTCATCGCCATGCCCGGCGCGCGGGCGAAGGGATGCACCAGATAGCCTGTCCAGAACAGCAGCCGCCCCAGCACGAACAGCGCGGTCGCCGCCACCGCCGCCCCCAGCGAGGGCTGCGGCAGGGTGGCGACCAGAGCGGCCAGCGCCGGGACGAAGATGGCGGACTGCTCCACGCTGTTGGCGAGCACCCGCTGGGCGACGCGCTGACCACGCGATTCGGGATCCTCGATGGGGTTGAAGGCCTGGGTGCGGCCGCGCATCGCCATCACGCCGACGACCATGCCGAACAGCACCAGCGCCGGCCAGACCACCAGCCGCGCCCACAGCGCCATCCGCGCGCCCGGCGCGTTGACGCCCATCGGCGGCGCCACCAGCGACAGCAGCAGGACGAACAGCAGCACCGTCACCACCGCCGACGCCCCGTTCAGCATCAGGGCGCGGAGCACCAGGGATTTGCGCCTTCGGGGGGCGCTTTGGCGAAGACTGGTATCGGACATCGGGGCGGGGCTCCGTCAAAGGCCGGGGATTCGACAAAGGGCCGGCCCCTTCCCATCTGGAAAGGACCGCACCCTGTTCCTTCGACCAATAACGGCCCGGCTCGTGATTTGGATCAAGGCCCGGGCGACGCGGAGGGTGTCCCATGACGCTATGTTCGGCGGCGTCTACTGGGGGGCTGCCCCGATGGGAGAGATGTTGTCAGTCTCTCTTTTCGCTACCATGTTCTAACCAAGTGCTTCACCATGTGGGTGAACACGGGGATCTCGATGGTGGAGGGCCTATGATGGATCTCGTTCTGCTCGGTGGTGCGGTGGCGACGGCTGCGGCGTTGGCCGGTCTGATCGCCACGATGCCCACACCGAAACCGATCCCGATCCGCGTCCGCGACCGGCGCCGCCAGCGGCGCTGACGACACCGGCCCCCGGCCTTTGCGGTCGGGGATCAGCGGTTCGGTTTGTCTAAGGCAATCAGCGATCCAGATCGCGGATCGCGCGGTTCAGTTCGAATTCCTTCGAGGCGACGTAGGCCTCCATTCCGACGATCCGCTTCTCCATGTCGCGGAAGCGCTGGGTCAGACCGGCGAGCGTCCGGTCGGGCTTGGTCGACACCGTACGCCAGAAGGCCTCTTCCTCGGCATCGCGATACAGCTGCGCCGGACGCACCGGCAGCACCATCAGCGCGATGACATAGGCGATCACCAGCGGCACCGAAAAGAAGAACAGGGCGAACAGCATCGCCAGCCGGACCACGGCCGGCTGCACGCCGAAGTAATCGGCAACACCCGTGCACACCCCGCCCAGCACCCCGCGCTGCGGATCGCGGTAGAGCCGATGCGGATTCGGCGAGTCGTAGGGGGACGCGCGGTCCATGGCGGGCTCGGTCCTTTCGTTGAGTTTCGGGTTGGGAGGTGTCGGCTTCGATTGCCCCCTCCCCATCCCTCCCCCTCTTCGAGGGAGAGGGGGCAGGATGCTTGTCAGCGTGACGTACCTGCCGAAGCTGCGGCAGTCCCCTCTCCCGCGAAGCTCTCGCACAAACCTTCGGTTTGTGCTGACGCGACAGGCGGACCGTAGGTCCGCTGAGAGCGGGGGAGGGTTAGGGAGGGGGCTCCGTCCGCACCCCTCACACCTTGTCGCGCCAGTTCGGCGCCTCGGTATCCAGCACGCGCTCCAGCGAGTGGACGCGGGCCTCCAGCCGGTTGGAGATCTCCCACAATTCGGCCAGAAGCCGTTCGTCCTGCGCGGTCAATCCGCGCTGGGAGCGCCATTTGGTGATGTAGTGGAAGACGATCCAGACCGGCGCCACCACCACCATGAACAGCACCGCGAGGACGAAACCCAGGAACCCCATGGTCGTCGGGCCTTCTTATTGTCGTGAGAAGAGCGGGCGGGGCGTCACCGCCCCACCCCGGCAGCCGGGTCCGGCCGGCCGTCAGCCGTTACGGCGGGCGGCGATGCGGGCCTTCAGCGCGGCCAGATCCTCTTCGACCTTGTGGGTCGCCTCAAGCTCGGCGATCTCCTCGGTCAGGCTCTTGGTGCGGCCGACGTCATAGGCCTCGACCCGGCCCTCCATCTCGTCAAGGTTACGCTCGACCTGCTCGAAGCGCGAGAGGGCGTCGTTGATGCGCTCGTCATGCAGGACAGTGCGGACCTTGACCCGGTTGCTGGCCGTCTGGGTGCGGGCGACCAGCGCCTTCTCGCGGGTCTTGGCGTCGGTCAGCTTGGCCTGCAGGCGGCTGATGTCCTCATTGGCCTTGGACAGCGCGGCCTCGACCTGCACCAGCTGCTCGGCCAGCGCGTCGGCCTGCTCGGCGACCTTGGACTTCGCCATCAGCGCGCCCTTGGCCAGATCCTCGCGGTCGCGGGTCAGCGCCACCTCGGCCTTGCGGTCCCACTCGTCGCGTTCGCGGTGGAGATCGGCGACGCGGCGTTCGATCTCCTTCTTCTCCGCGATGATCTTGACGGTGGAGGAGCGCACCTCGACCAGCGTGTCTTCCATCTCCTGGATGATCAGGCGGATCAGCTTCTCCGGCTCCTCGGCGCGGTCGAGCAGGGAGTTCAGGTTCGACTGCACGATGTCGGTCAGGCGCGAAAAGATGCTCATGGTCGGTGTCCCGTGAATCAGCCGAGGATGGCGCCGGCGACGATGCCGGCGAAGAAGAACAGCCAGCTTTCCGCCGGCCGGGTGGCGAGATAGTTGCGCACGCGGCGCGCCAGCGGGCGGCCCTGCGTGGTGTTGAAGCGGTCACCGCCATAGCGGCGGCGGAAATCGCTGAAGTCGCTCATGGATGACCTCCTTGCCATGCCACCGGTATCGCAACCGCCGTGCCAATCCAGGCGCATCGGCTCCAAACCCTTGGAACGCCTGGGCTTGCCAAGCTTGCGCCGGTGAGCGTCTCCTGTTGCCGCATCGCCAATATGGCGATATCATCGCCAATTCAGCGAAACAGTCGCGAAAAGCACGATGAGCATCACTCCCCCGTCCCTGCTCGGCGAATCGCCGGCCTTCCTGGCGGCGCTGGCGCATGTGTCGCGGGTGGCGCCGCTGGAGCGGCCGGTGCTGGTAATCGGCGAGCGCGGGACCGGCAAGGAGCTGATCGCCGCCCGCCTGCACTACCTGTCGCAGCGGTGGGACCGCCCCTTCATCAAGGTCAATTGCGCGGCGCTGCCTGAATCGCTGCTCGATTCGGAGCTGTTCGGCCATGAGGCCGGGGCCTTCACCGGCGCCACCCGCCGGCAGATCGGCCGGATCGAGCAGGCCGACGGCGGCACCCTGTTCCTGGACGAGATCGCCACCGCCTCCCCCGCCGTTCAGGAAAAGCTGCTGCGCGCCGTCGAATATGGCGAGATCGAGCGGGTCGGCGGCCGCACCGCCACCGTCGATGTCCGGGTGGTCGGCGCCACCAACGCCGACCTGCCGGCGCTGGCCGCCGCCGGGCGCTTCCGCGCCGACCTGCTGGACCGGCTGGCCTTCGACGTGGTGACCCTGCCGCCGCTGCGCGCCCGTCCCGACGACATCCCGCCGCTGGCCGAGCATTTCGCGCTGGGCATGGTGCGCGAGCTGCAACGCCCGCTGTTCCCCGGCTTCACCGCCGCGGCGCTCGACCGCCTGCGCGGCCATGACTGGCCCGGCAATGTCCGCGAGCTGCGCAATGCGGTGGAGCGCTCCGTCGCCGCCGCCGATCCCGACGAGTCGCTCGACCACATCATCCTCGACCCATTCGAATCCCCCTGGCGTCCGGCCACGGCGCCGTTTGTCCGCCCGGAGGCGGCACCCGCCGCCGCGCAAGTCCCCGCACCCGCACCCGACGGCGGCATCCTCGATCAGGTCCGCGCCTTCGAGGCCGCCCGACTGCGCGAGGCGCTGGAGCGCAACCGCTTCAACCAGCGCCAGACCGCCGAGGCGCTGGGGTTGGGCTATCACCAGCTGCGCGGCATGCTGAAGAAGCACGGGCTGATCCCGCCCGCCCATCTGCGACCTTAGGCCGTCCCCGGATTGTGCGTTTCCCGTGCTATACCGGTTGCCCAACCGTCGAGAGAACGGTTCGTCACGATACGGGAAGGGGAGCAGCACGATGGCCAGCAGCATCTCAGGTCTTGAAATCCGTGGTCCGATCAAGCCCGGTTTCGAGGAAATCCTGACGCCGGAGGCGATGGCCTTCCTGGCGGAGCTGGAGGGGCGCTTCGGCAGCGAACGGCTGCGGCTGCTGGACGTGCGGACCAAGCGGCAGGCGCTGCTCGACCAGGGCCACAAGCCTGATTTCCTGCCGGAAACCCGTGCGATCCGCGAGGCCGATTGGACCATCAGCCCGCTGCCCGTCGATCTGCTCGACCGCCGGGTGGAGATCACCGGCCCGGTCGACCGCAAGATGGTCATCAACGCGCTGAACAGCGGCGCCAAGGTGTTCATGGCGGATTACGAGGATGCGACCTGCCCGACCTGGACCAATCTGGTCGAGGGGCAGATCAACATCCGCGACGCCGTGCGCCGGACCATTTCGTACGAGGACCCGGCCAGCGGAAAGAAATACCGCCTCAGCGATCAGCCCGCGGTGCTGAAGGTCCGGCCGCGCGGCTGGCATCTGGAAGAGCGCCATGTGCTGATGGACGGTGAACCGATGTCGGCTGCGCTGTTCGACTTCGGCCTGCATGTCTTCCACAACGCCAAGGAGCTTCTGGCGCGCGGCAGCGGTCCCTATTTCTACCTGCCCAAGCTGGAGAGCCATTTCGAGGCGCGGCTGTGGCGCGAGGTCTTCCTGGTGGCGGAGGAGTATCTCCACCTGCCGCAGGGCTCGATCAAGGCGACGGTGCTGATCGAGACCATCCTCGCCGCCTTCGAGATGGACGAGATCCTCTATGAGCTGCGCGAGCATTCCGCCGGCCTGAACTGCGGCCGCTGGGACTATATCTTCAGCTTCATCAAGAAGTTCCGGAAGGACCCCGCCGCCGTCATGCCCGACCGGGCGGAGGTGACGATGGCCACCCCCTTCCTGTCGGCCTACAGCCAGCTGGCGGTCAAGACCTGCCACCGCCGCGGCGCCCCGGCCATTGGCGGCATGGCCGCCTTCATCCCGGTGAAGGACAACCCGGAAGCCAACGAGGCCGCCTTCTCCCGCGTGCGCGCCGACAAGGAGCGCGAAGCGTCCAACGGCCATGACGGGACCTGGGTCGCCCATCCCGCCCTCGTCCCGGTGGCGCGCGAGGTGTTCGACGCCTACATGACCACCCCGAACCAGATCGCCCGCAAGCGCACCGACGTGACCGTCACCGCTGCCGACCTGCTGGCGGTGCCCGCCGGGCCGAAGACGGAGGGGGGCTTGCGCAACAACGTGGCGGTCGGCATCGGCTATATCGAGGCGTGGCTGCGCGGCCAGGGCTGCGTCCCGCTGTTCAACCTGATGGAGGATGCCGCCACGGCGGAGATCAGCCGCACCCAGGTCTGGCAGTGGCTCCACACCGGCACGGCGCTGGACGACGGGCAGGCCGTGACGCTGGACCTCGTCGACCGCGTCATCGCGGAGGAGCTGTCGGCCTGGAAGGCCCGCGTCGGTGCCGACACCTACGCCAAGGGCCGCTACGCCGACGCCGCGTCCCTGTTCCGCGATCTGGTCGCGCGCGAGGACTTCACCGACTTCCTGACCCTGCCGGCCTACGAGCGCGTGGTGGCGGAGGGGGCGTAAGGGACCTCGCCTTGCTACCCCCTCCCTCCCACGCTGGCGCGTGGGTCCCTCCCTCCCCCGCTTCGCGGGAGAGGGTAGATTCGCAAAGCGGCGGCAGTTCCCTCTCCCGCGAAGCGGGGGAGGGTTAGGGTGGGGGCATCGTCAGCCTACCGCTCCCCCACCCGCCCCAACCGAACCGTCAGCGGCCAGCGAATCCGCCGCTCCGTCTCCGCATCGCCCCACAGCGGCGCGATCTCCTCGGCGAAGCCCTCCAGCGGGTTGCGCCCCAGCGCCTTGGTCGCCGCCTTCACCCCCGACCAGGTGTTCATGTAGCCGAGCAGCCGCGGCAGCGTCCAATCCGCCTCCATCGCCAGCGGCGGCACCGGCAGCTCCGGAAACGGAAACTCCATGCCCCGATAGCCCTCGATCACCTTCCAGCGGTCGGCGGGCCAATAGGGTCCCAGCGTGCCGTTGTGGAAGTGCTCCACCACCGGATCCAGCACGGGATCGTCGAGCAGTTGCCGGCCGTAGCAGACCAGCGCCACCGCCGCCCCCGGCTTCGCCACCCGCCGCACCTCGGCATAGAAGCGCCCCAGGTCGAACCAGTGCGCCGCCTGCGCCGCGACGATCAGGTCGCAGCAGCCGTCAGGCAATCCGCTGTCCTCCGCCGGGGCGACGGCATAGCGAACCCGTGGATGCGCTTCCGCCTGTGCGATCTGCTCCGCGCTGGCGTCGGTGGCGTGAACCGCCGCGAAGTGGTCGGCCAGTGAAACGGAGAACTGCCCGTTGCCGCAACCAACGTCCCAGGCCAGTTCGCGGGCCGGCGCCGCATCGGCCAGGGCGGCGGCCAGACCGGGCGGATAGGTGGGTCGAAAGGCGCGGTAATCGCCGGCATGGCCGGAGAAATGGTCCTTGAAGGAGGTGGGGAAGGAGGGCATGCAGCGATCCGCCTCGTGACAAGCAGGGCAACGATTAGGCTTGGAATTTCCCGGCGGTTAAGGATAAACCCTGTGGGTTCGTCGCGGAACCCTTCCCAGGCTGTCCCGCATCTTTCCGCTGTGGCGCAGGCGCGCCGGGCGTGCTACCAAGCGCGCGCTTTTTTGTGCGCCTCGCCAACCACCCGTGTCCGGCATGCAGACCTTCCTGGAATTCGAAAAGCCGATCGCCGAGCTTGAAGGCAAGATCGAGGAGTTGCGGCACCTGACCAACGCCGGCGACATCAACATCGCCGACGAGGTCGCCAAGCTGCAGGCCAAGGTCGACAAGCTCCTGCGGCAGACCTACGCCAAGCTCACGCCCGCGCAGAAGGTTCAGGTGGCCCGCCACCCCAATCGGCCGCACTGCCTGGACTATGTGAACGGCCTGATCGAGGACTTCACGCCGCTGGCCGGCGACCGCCATTTCGCCGAGGACCGCGCGGTCATCGGCGGGCTGGGTCGCTTCCGCGGCCGCTCGGTGGTGGTGATCGGCCAGGAAAAGGGCAACGACACCGAATCGCGCGTCCGCCACAATTTCGGGATGGCGAAGCCGGAAGGCTACCGCAAGGCCCAGCGCCTGATGGATCTGGCCGACCGCTTCAAGCTGCCGGTCGTCTCGCTGGTCGACACCGCCGGCGCCTTCCCCGGCGTCCAGGCGGAGGAGCGCGGCCAGGCCGAGGCCATCGCCAAGAGCATCGAGCGCTGCCTGCGGCTGAACGTGCCGATGGTCGCCTCGGTGATCGGCGAGGGCGGCTCGGGCGGCGCCATCGCGATCGCCACCGCCGACCGCGTGCTGATGCTGGAACACGCCATCTATTCGGTGATCTCGCCGGAAGGCTGCGCGTCGATCCTGTGGCGCAGCTCCGACATGGCGGGCGAGGCGGCCATTGCGCTGCGCCTGATCAGCCAGGACCTGAAGGAACTGGGCGTCATCGACCATGTGGTGAGCGAGCCGATCGGCGGCGCCCACCGCGACCCGGCCGAGACAATCAAGAAGCTGGGCGACTGCATCGAGGAGTCGCTGGGCGAGTTGGACGGCCTGGACGGCGCCACCCTGCGCGCCAAGCGCCGCGAGAAGTTCCTGGAGATGGGGCAGAAGGGGCTGGGGTAAGACCTCGCCTGTTTGCCCCCTCCCCATCCCTCCCCCGCCTTCGGCGGTGGAGGGGGCAGGAGCTTTGCGGCGTGACGTAGCTGCCGAAGCGGCGGCAGTCCCCTCTCCCTCGAAGAGGGGGAGGGTTAGGGAGGGGGCAATTGCACCTCACCCCAAAAACCCGTGCAGAAACCAGCGCGGGGTCTCCCCCGGCCGATACAGCCCGGCCCTGAACAGCCAGAAGCGGCGGCCGTCGCCATCCTCCACGCGGTAGTAATCGCGCACGGCCAGCCCCAGCGATCCTTCCCCACGCCACCATTCGCATTCGATCCGCTCCGGCCCCTCGGCCCGGCTGACGCGGTGGCGCACGCCGCGCCAGACGAATTGCAGCGGCGGGTCGTCGGGCAGCGGGGCGGTGGCCTCCACCGGCTCGGGCGGGGTCAGCAGGCGCAACGGGCGCGGCTGTCCCGCCGGCCAGGGCTTCGGCGGCGGCAAACTCTCCAGCGGCGGATGCGGCGCCACGCAGCGTTCCGGCAGCCAGCTTTCCCGCGGCACCAGCCGCAGCACCGCCCGTTCCCCCAGCCGCAGAGTCAACCGGTCCACCAGTTCTGCCAATCCACCGTCAACCTCCTCCCCATCCATGCCGGTCTGCACGGCCGACAGCGGCCCGATCTCCGTCGCCGACAGCACCAGCGTTTCCAGCCCTGGCCCCGGCTCGATCCGCTCCAGCAACGGAGCGAACAGCCGGGCCAGCGCCGCCGGGTCGCGGGTCGGGCGGCTGGTGCCGAGCGTCAGGCTCTGCGGCTCGTCATCCACCCGCTGGTCGGTGCGGTGGGCGTCCAACCGCAGCCGGCGCGCCCCCTGCCCCGCCGCCTCCAGTCCCTTGCACAGCCGCCCCAGCAGATGGCGCAACGCTCCGGCGATCGATTCGGGTGTGGCGATCGGTTCGGCGAAGGTCAGGCGCTCGCGATGGTCCGGCACCGGCCGGCGCGGCGAGATCGGCTCGTCCAGCCGGCCGAAGGCCTGATCGTAACGTTGCAGCAACCTGCCCCCGAACCTTGCCGCCAGCCCCGCCCGCGGCATGGCGTGCAGGTCGCCGATCCGGCGCAGACCCAGCGCATGCAACCCCTCCACCATCTCCGAGGCCAAGCGCAGAGCGGCGAGCGGCAGGCCGTCCAGCGCCTCCCGCCGCCGTTCTTCCGAATTGCCGAACCGCACCAGCCCCCAGGCGGCGGCGGGGGTGTCGGCGATGGCGGCGCGGGCGGCGAAGCCGGCGGCGCGCAGCCGGCCGGTGAGATCGGCGGCCAGCGCCTGCTCGCCGCCGAACAGATGGGCACAGCCGGTGATGTCGATCACCACCCCGTCCGGCTCGTCCGCCGCGGTCCAGGGGCTGTAACGCCGCGCCCAGTCGGCGATGCGGCCGAGCAGGGCCGAATCGGCTTCCGGCGTCGCCTCCGCCACCTCCAGCGCCGGTTCCAGCGCGCGGGCATCGCTGAGCGTGTGGCCGGGAGTGATGCCCAGCACCGCCGCCGCCCGGTTGACCGCCACCACCATCCGCCGCTGGCGCTCCGTCCGCAGCAGGGCCAGAGGACGCGCGCGCAGATCCGGTGGCATGAGCCGCTCCCGCGCGTCAGTCGGCAGGCGGGGCAGCCACAGGGCGAGGATGCGGCGACGGGTTCTCTCCGCCCCCCCGCCTTGAGATCCCCTCTCCCCCCCGGGGAGAGGGTTAGGGTGAGGGGGGTGCGCGGTGAGGATTCTCGGCAGGTCTCGCCGCGCATCCCCCTCACCCCGACCCTCTCCCCGGGGGGGAGAGGGAGATAAAGGCGGGTGGGGAGGGGGGCGTGTCATACGGAACCCAACGATTCAGAACAAACAAAGAACACTCTAGCGCTGGCTTGGCCGCAAGGGGAGTCCCTCCTTTGGGGTCATCTTGCCGAAACGATCAGCAGTGCCGACATTCAATCAATGACCCCACATCTCCCGTCCCTCGCCAATCGTCTGGCTCCGCTCGTTCTCCTGCTGGCGGCCGGTGCCTGTGCGCCACCAGACCTGCGCGACGACATGCCCGGCCGTGCCCAGGCATTTCCGCCGATCCACGAGCAGACGGTGATTCCCGGCGGCGGGGAGCGGCGGACCTGGAGCCAGATCCAGGCGGAGCAGTCGCGCGCCGACTCGAAGCCCGCTCCCCAGGCCCAGGCCCGGCAGGCCGAAGAGCCGCAGGCACGCCGCGACTCGGACGGCACCGACCGGCCGCCGCTCAAGCGCCGCCGCGGCAGTTCGTCGCCCCCGCCCGACCCGGCCGTCCTGCCCCAGCCGCCGCGCCCGATCCCGGTGCCGCCGCCGCCCTCGTCCCAGAGCGCCACCGACGCCTTCAAGCGTGACCTGATCCGGCCGGAGGTCGACCGCATGCGCACCGACGACGCCATGGGACGGCTCGATCCGCTGGGCCAGCGCGATCTGATGAAGCGCGAGAACGACTTGCGACAGTGGGGCGACCCGCTGGCGCGGTAGCCTTCTCCCCTCCCCGACCTGGAGCCTGACCGCTTGACCCCGCCCCGCCTCAGCCGCCATACCGGCTGCCGGAGCGAAACGGGATGGGGAATGCGGGCGCATGACGACGCTGACGGGGGCCTTCGGCACCGGGCTGACCACGCCGGTGTGGGTGCTGCAGCATCTGCTGGGCATCCTCGGCATCGGCATGTGGGCGGGACAGGCCGGCGGCACCGCGGTGTGGCAGGTTCCGGCCGCCGCAGTGACCGCCGCGCTGGCGGCGGGCTTCGCCGCGCAGATGGGGGTTCGGCTGCCCTATGCCGGACCGGGACTGGCCGCCTCGCTGCTGGTGGTCGGGTCGCTGGTGGCGCTGGGGGTGCGGGCGCCTGCCGTGCTGGCGGTGCTGATCGCCGCGGTCGCCGCCGTGTTCCACGGCCATGCCCACCAGGGACCGCCGCTCTATTGGGCCGGTTTCGCCGCCGGGCTGATGCTGGTCGCCTGCGGCGGGCTGGGGCTGTCGGTCGCGGTGACGCAGGCCGAGTCGGAGCGCGCGGTGCGGCTGTGTGGCGGTGCGGTAGCAGTCGCCGGCGTTCTTGACCTCGTCGGCGTGATTTGACCGGTTGCGCCTTGAAATGACGGGGTTGCGCGGAAATCTTTGAGGACACGCCCCTCCTTCCCGCCCCGCCCCTCCCTTCCGGGACCAACGGGCCAGACGAACGGAACGCCCCGGTGCCCCGCGCAGTCGCCAAAGCCTGCCTTACCCCGCCGGGGCTCCCTTCACCGGGACTTCGGGACAGTCCCGACATGTCCACCTCCCAGATGCTCACCCTGACCCGCCGCCGCCTGCTGGGCGGCCTGATGGGAGGGGTGGCGCTGGCGCCGTTGCTGGGAAGCGTTCTGTCGGGCAGGCCGGCCATGGCGCAGGATCTGCGCTATTTCCGCATCGGCACCGGCACCACCGCCGGCACCTATTTTCCGATCGGTGGGCTGATCGCCAACGCCATCTCCAACCCGCCGGGCTCCCGCCCCTGCGACAAGGGGGGAAGCTGCGGGATTCCCGGCCTGATCGTGGTGGCGCAGGCCAGCAACGGCTCGGTCGACAATGTCGAGATGCTGCGCGCCGGCACGGTGGAGGCCGGATTCGCCCAGGCCGATGTCGCCTATTGGGCCTACAGCGGCACCGGCAGCTTCACCGGCAAGCGCCCGTTCGCCGAACTGCGCTCGCTCGGCATGCTCTATGCGGAGGCGATCCAGGTCGTCGTCCGCTCCGACGGCTTCATCGACCGCATGGCCGACCTGAAGGGCCGCAGCATCTCGCTGGGCGAGGAGGGTTCCGGCACGCTGGTGGAGGCGCGGCTGATCCTGGACGCCTACGGTTTGTCGGAAAGCACGATCACGCCGCTCTACCTGAAGCCCGGCATGGCGGCCGACCGGCTGGCGAAGGGCGAGCTTGACGGTTTCTTCATGGTCGGCGGCTATCCGGTGGCGGCGGTCGCCGACGTGGCGGCGCGGGTGCCGATCCGGCTGGTGCCGCTGGACGGCGAGCCCGCCGACCGGCTGCTGCGGACTCAGCGCTTCTACATCGAGCATGAGATCCCCGCCAACGCCTACCCCGGCAGCGCCCCCACCCCGACGCTCAGCCTGGGGGCGGAGCTGCTGACCCGCGCCGACCGCGATCCCGACCTGATCTATGGCATCGTCCGCGCGCTGTGGCACGAGAACACCCGCCGCGTCCTGGCCGAAGGCCACCCGCAGGGCCGCAACTTCGATCCCGCCCGTGCGGTCGCCAACGTCTCGGTTCCCCTGCATCCGGGGGCGGAGCGCTTTTACCGCGAGGCCGGCCTGCTCGGCAACGCCGCCAACGAACCGGCACGGGCGCCCACCGGCGGGACCGGCACGGACGCGACCCCCGCCGGCGGCGAGAAGGCCGCGAACGGGAAGCCCCCCGCCGACACGCCTCCCGCCGAGAAGCCCCCTTCCGAGAAGTCCTCTGCCGAGAAGGCCCCGGCCGAAAAGACCGCCACCGGGAAGGCGGCCGGGGACAAGGCGACGCGCTGAACGCTCCATTTTCCGGACAGGACGAAAGGACCGTTCCCGGACGCCCCGGCGGTGGAATACTCTGACCGGAGATCCGGTTGATCCTCAGGATCGGGCGCAACGGGCAGAAGGAGGAAGGCATGCCGGCCGGGGAAGGGGTGCGCATCGCGATCCGTTCCGCCCGCAGCGCCGACTCCGAACGCTGTGCCGAGATCTTCCTGCACGGCCGCCGCCAAGCCTTCTCCTGGCAACCCGCCGACCGCTTCGGTCTGGACGATTATTACGACTGCGTGCGCGAGGATTCGGTGCTGGTCGCCGAGGCGGAGGGAGCGGTGGTCGGCTTCGTCTCGCTCGATCCCCAGGCCGGCGTCATCCACAACCTGTTCATCGACCCCGGATGGCACAAGCGCGGCATCGGCTCCGCCCTGCTGCGCGAGGCGCTGGCCCTGCTGCGCGGCGGCCCCCACCCGGTCGAGCTGGCCTGCGCCGCCCGCAACGCCGCCGCCCGCGCCTTCTACGAACGCAACGGCTGGACGCCGGTGGCGCCCCCCTCCGACCAGCCGGACACGCTGGTGCTCTACCGCCTGTCGCGGATGGGGTGAACCGCTTGCCGCCTGCCCCGCCGACCCACCCCCAACGAGACCCGCAGGCCCGGATGCGCAGGCTGTTTTCCTTTGCGGCGTTGCGGTAAAGTCGCGCCGCCATGCGAACCCTGTACCACCACCCGATCCACGCCCTGTCGCGCACCGCGCGCGTGATGCTCGCCGAGAAGGCCCTGCCCTTCGAACCGGTGGTCGAAAGGCCATGGGAACGGCGCACCGATTTCCTGAAGCTGAACCCGGCCGCCGAGGTTCCGGTGCTGGTGGAGGAGGACGGGACGGTCGTCGCCGGCGGCCTCGCCGTGATCGAATATCTGGAGGAGGCCTATCCCGACACCCCCCTGCTGCCGCGCGAGATCGCGGCGCGGGCGGAGGTGCGGCGGGTCGCCGACTGGTTCCTGAACAAATTCGACCGCGAGGTGACCGAGAATCTGGTGGGCGAGAAGCTGATCAAGCGGCTGTCCGGCCAGGGCCACCCCTTCGCCCCGGCGATTCGCGCCGGGCTGGCCAACGTCACCTATCATCTCGACTACATCGCCTTCCTGTCGGAACGGCGGCCGTGGCTGGCCGGGTCGGTCTTCACCCTGGCCGACATCGCCGCCGCGGCGCAGCTGTCCTGCCTGGACTATATCGACAACGTGCCGTGGGACCGCAGTCCGGAGGCCAAGGACTGGTACGCCCGGATCAAGTCGCGCCCCAGCTTCCGCGCGCTGCTGGCCGACAACATCACCGGCTGCCCGCCGCCCAAGCACTACGCCGACCTGGATTTTTAACCGCCTCTTGGGTTTTGGCTCATCAGGGGCATGGACCGGCCTCGCGTATCAAGCTTAACGTGCTCCCAAATCGTACCCGGGAGAAGTTCCTCGATGCGTCTCAGCCGTCTTTCGCCCGTCCCGGCCCTGCCGGTCCGTTCCCTGAGGCCCGCCCTGATCGCCGGCGGCATGCTGGCGCTGGTCGCCGGCTGGTCGCCCGCCCAGGCCGCCCCCGCCGTCGACGACGCCGGGGCCAAGGCGCTCGCCGCCTCGTTGAAGAAGGACCTGCCCCGCTGGTTCCCGCCGCCCAGCGAGGATGGCGAGGGCATCGGCTTCGAATGGCAGGGCGAGCCCACCGTCAAGCCGGCCGGCGACCATTACGACGTCGCCCTGCCCCGCCTGTCGGCCGAGGATGCCGAAGGCACGCTGTTCGACATCGGCACCGTCCTGCTGTCGGTAACGCCGAAGGATGACGGCCAGTATGGCGTGGCGATCACGCTGCCCAGCGCGATCAAGGTGCAGAACCTCGACGACAACGACGAGTATGTCGACGCCGCCACCATCTCCATCGGCAAGCAGTCCTTCACCAGCACCTGGTCGGGCACGCTGGAGACGCTGCTGACGGTCGATGCCGCCTACAACGACATCGCGGTCAGCGCCGCCGACGGCAAGGGCAAGATCTCCGTCGCCTCCATGACCATGGTCCAGGACCTGAAGCCGGAGGCCGGGACCGGCGGCGCCACCCTGTGGAGCGGCCCGGCCGCCTTCGCCTTCGGCGGCCTGTCGGTGAAGGACGACAAGAACAAGGAGCTGGTGAAGATCGGCGGCGTCACCGCCGAGGCCACCTACACCCGGGTCGACCTGACCAAGGTCAGCGCGCTGCAGAAGCTGTCGGAACAAACCGCCGCCAAGGGCGTGGCGCCGACCAGCGCGGAACTGTTGCCGAAGCTCCAGGGCATGTTCGGCGGCATCAGCGGCGCGATGCGCCTGTCCAACCTGTCCTTCGTCAATCCCGAGGACGGCACCCAGGTCTCTCTCGGCCAGCTCGCCTTCCGCAGCGGCCTGACCGACCTGGATCAGGCGCTGTCCACCGTCAGCATGGGCATGGAGGCGCGCGACTTCTCCATGACGCCGTCGCCGGCCCCCGAAGCCTTCACCCCGCGCGCCTTCGAGGTCAAGCTGTCGGTCGCCAAGCTGCCGAACAGCGCCCTGTGGAAGGCCTTCACCGAGCTGGCCAAGGCCGCCGAGGCCGAAGAGACCCAGCCGAAGAAGGGCGCCAAGGCCAAGGCCGCCCCGCCGCCGCCCTCCTCCGAGATGGTGATGCAGCAGGCGATGACCGCCATGGGCGAGGCGGGGACGGAGCTGCGGATCGACGCGCTGAACCTCGACACCCCGGCGACGGCCGGCACCGCCAACGGCGCGGTCAAGGTCGCCACCCAGGCCGCCTTCGGCGTCACCGGCGGCGCCACCGTCCTGCTGCGCGGCATCGACGCCGCGGTGAAGGCGATGCAGCCGGCGCCGGGCGCCAAGCCCGACAAGGAGACCCAGGATCTGCTGGGCGGTCTGGCGATGGTCCAGGCCATGGGCCAGGCCGGCAAGGACGACACCGGCGCCGATGTCCGCAGCTACAAGTTCGAGGTGACGGAGGCCGGCCAGCTCCTGCTGAACGGCGCCGACATGACCCCGCTGCTGGCCGGCGGCGAACCGGCTCCGGCCCCGGCGGAACAGCCGAAGAAGAAGAAGTAAGGGGGAGCGTCGGGCTCGGCGCCCCCTCCCTAACCCTCCCCCACCTTTGGTGGGAGAGGGAACTGCCGCCGCTTTGGCAGTAACGTCACGCCGCCAAGCATCCTACCCCCTCTCCCGCGGAACGCGGGGGAGGGATGGGGAGGGGGCAAACGCCACCCCCCACCCGCGACACCTGACCGCACACCTCCCGCGGTTGCACGCCACAAGCCTCTTGAACGGCGGAGACACTTTCACATATCTCCGCCGTCTTGACGCCCACCCGTGCAAAACCAACGAAGGTGCCCCCAATGACCGAGGAACGGCTCAGTTTTCAAGCCGAGGTCAGCCGTCTGCTCGACATCGTCGCCCACTCGCTCTACAGCGAGAAGGAAGTGTTCCTGCGCGAACTGGTCTCCAACGCGTCGGACGCCTGCGACCGCCTGCGCTACGCGGCGCTGACCCAGCCCGAACTCTCGGCCGACGATCCGAACCTCAAGGTCCGCCTGCTGGTCGACAAGGACGCGCGGACCCTGACCGTCGCCGACAACGGCATCGGTATGAACCGCGAGGATCTGGTCGAGAATCTCGGCACCATCGCCCGCTCCGGCACCGCCGCCTTCATGAAGTCGCTGGAAGGTGCGGAGAAGGGTGACGGCAAGAAGGACGTCAACCTGATCGGCCAGTTCGGCGTCGGCTTCTATTCCGCCTTCATGGCCGCCGACAAGGTCACCGTGCTGACCCGCAAGGCCGGCGAGGCCACCGGCTGGCGCTGGGAATCCGACGGCAAGGGCGAGTTCACCATCGCCGAGACCGACGGCCTGTCGCGCGGCACCAAGATCGTCCTGCATCTGCGCGAAGGCGACGACGAGTATCTCGACGAAGCCCGTCTCGGCGGCATCGTCCGCAAATACTCCGACCACATCGCCATCCCGATCCTGTTCGGCGAGGGCGAGGATGCCAAGGCGCTGAACAGCGCGTCGGCCCTGTGGACCCGGTCGAAGTCGGAGATCACCGCCGAGCAGTACAAGGAATTCTACCACCATGTCGGCCACGCCTTCGACGATCCGTGGCTGACCCTGCACTGGCGGGCCGAAGGGGCGCTGGAATACACCAACCTGCTCTATGTGCCCTCGACCAAGCCGTTCGACCTGTTCGACCCCAAGCGCGCCCACCGGGTGAAGCTGTACGTCAAGCGCGTCTTCATCACCGACGCGGCGGAAGGGCTGATCCCGCCCTACCTGCGTTTCCTGCGCGGCGTGGTCGACAGCGAGGATCTGCCGCTGAACATCAGCCGCGAGATGCTGCAGCACAACCCGATGCTGGCGAAGATCAAGGCCGGCATCACCCGCCGCGTCCTGTCGGAACTGTCGAAGAAGGCCAAGGACACTGAGAACGCGGCCGAATACGACAGCTTCTGGGAAAACTTCGGCGCGGTGCTGAAGGAAGGCCTCTATGAGGACTACGAGCACCGGGACGATCTGCTGAAGCTGCTGCGCTTCCGCACCACCGCCGGCGACGAGCTGGTGTCGCTGGAGCAGTATGTCGCCCGCATGAAGGAGGGCCAGGACGCCATCTACACCATCAGCGGCGACGACATCGACACCCTGCTGCGCAGCCCGCAGCTGGAAGGCTTCAAGGCCAAGGGCGTCGAGGTGCTGCTGCTGACCGATCCGGTCGACGAGTTCTGGATGCCGTCGGTCGGCGTCTATGAGGGCAAGCCGTTCAAGTCGGTGACCCGTGGCGGTGCCGATCTCGGCAAGATCAAGGGCGAAGAGGCCGAGAAGCCGGAGGAGAAGACGCCGGAAGGCGAACTGACCGACCTGCTGGCCCTGCTGAAGCTGACCCTGTCCGACGCGGTGAAGGATGTCCGCAAGTCCGAACGCCTGACCGACAGCGCCGTCTGTCTGGTGGCCGACGACAACGACATGGACATGCACCTGGAACGCCTCCTGAAGCAGCACAAGCAGCTGAACGGCGAGGTCGGCAAGCGCATCCTGGAGATCAACCCGTCCCACGCCCTGATCAAGCGGCTGGCCGAACGGGCCAAGGGCACCGGCGCCACCGACGCGCTGGAGGACGCCGCCTGGCTTCTGCTGGATCAGGCCCGCATCGTCGAAGGCGAGGCCCTGCCCGACCCCGCCGCCTTCGCCCGCCGTCTGGCAAGCGCGATGGAGAAGGGGCTGGCGTAAGGTTCGACCTGAACCGGAAACTCTGACGAAAGAGCCCTCTCCTCCCCGGAGGAGGGGGCTTTTCCTTTACCCCCGCCCCACCCGCTCGGCCGGGAAGACCAGCGACATGGTGGTGCCCTCGTCGCGACGGCTGACGACGTCCAGACGGCCGCCATGCAGTTCGATCAGGCGCTTGGTCAGCGGCAGTCCCAGGCCGGTGCCGATCTGGCTGCGGGCCAGCGCGCTGTCCACCTGTCCCCAGGGCTCCAGCGCCTTGCCCAGTTCCTCCCCGGTCATGCCGATGCCGGTGTCGTGCACCGACAGCCACAAGGCGCCATCCGCCACCATGCGGGCGCCGAGCGTCACCACGCCATTGATCGGGGTGAACTTCACCGCGTTCGACAGCAGGTTCAGCAACATCTGGCGCAGCTTGCGTTCATCCGCCCGCAGCGGCGGCAGGTCCAGCGGCACCTCGGTGGCGATGCTCACGCCATGGCGCGACGCCCGCTCGGCCAGCAGCCGCGCGGTGCCGATCGTCACCCGCACCACGTCCACCGTGCCATCCACCAGTTCCAGCCGGTCGGCGTCGGCCTTGGACAGGTCGAGCAGATCGTTGATCAGTTCCATCAGGTGCCGGCCGCTCTCGGCGATGTCGCGGGCATATTCGCGATAGAGCGGGATGGCGTGCGGCCCCAGCACCTCCTGCTCCAGCAACTCGGCGAAGCCCATCATCGCGGTCAGCGGCGTGCGGATCTCGTGGCTCATGTTGGCGAGGAAGGCGGTCTTGGCCCGGATCGCCTGCTCAGCCTGCCGGCGCGCCTCCTCCAACTGGCGGGCGCGCAGCTCCGTCTGTTCGGCCGAGCGCGCCATCAGCCCGGTCACCGTGCCGACGCCGAGATAGCGGCCCTGCTCCGCCACCAGGAAACCGGTCACCAGCGCCGCCGGCTTCAGCTTGGCCAGCCGCCGCCCGATCTCCGCCAGCGGGGTCGCCCCTTCGATCAGCAGCGGATGCGGATCCATCGCGTCGGAGACCAGCCGCCGGCCGCCCCCCTCACCCCCGCGATCCGGCAGCAGCCGGCCACGCTCCAGCAGCCCGGCGACGCGGCCGTCGCCGTCGACCACCGGCAGGGCGGCAAGCTCCGGCTGGCGCTGGAAGCGGGCGAGCGCGGCGGCACACTCCTGGTCCAGGGTCAACGGCGGCACCGGAACGGCCAGCCCCGCGGCGGTGAAGGCGGGTTCGTCCATGGCCGGCTCCCCCGGAATCTTCAGGACGGGAGGCGGGACATCGAATGGCGTCATTGCGGCTCCTCCCCCTCCCCATCCGGCATGGTCACGTCCGATCAGGCGCCGTCCCGGACTGCACGGCGCTTTGTCCGGCAAAACCTAGCAGGGGATTATGAGCAATTGGTTTCCGTTCCAACCATCCGTCCCCGCCGACCGATAGCCTGAAAGTACTATGGCTTTGGCCGGCAAAGCCTCTTCCGCTCGGCCGTCCGGTGGGGGCGTGGGTATTTGAGAATGCGTCCGAAACACAGTATATTGCTCGGATATTCGGGATGCCGCGAAGTGCCGGCCGGGATGCAACATCCGGTCGGCGTTCGGTGCTGGCGTTCCCGGGGATCAGGGAGACCGGAGGGGCGAAGCGTCGCCCATCGAACAAAGACAGGAATACAGGGGATGTCCATGCCCTCGCGCCTTGAAGAACTGTGCGTGAAGAAGGGATTGAAGATGACCGACCAGCGCCGCGTGATCTCGCGGGTGCTGTCGGAGGCGACGGACCACCCCGATGTGGAGGAAGTGCACCGCCGTGCATCCGCCATCGACCCGCGCATTTCTATCGCCACGGTCTATCGCACGATGCGGCTGTTCGAGGAGGCGCACGTCATCGACCGGCTTGATTTCGGTGACGGCCGTGCACGCTACGAAGAGACCAGAACCGATCATCATCACCATCTGATCGATGTCGATTCAGGGGAAGTGATCGAGTTCACCAACGATGAAATGGAACGGCTGAAGGAAAGCATAGCCCGCGAACTTGGCTATGACCTGATCGGCCATCGGTTGGAACTGTACGGTGTTCCGCGCAAACGCCGCACTGATAAATCTGAGTCTTAACTGTATACGGAACTTACTGGCGATGCGCACAAGGGGTGCCGGCTGACTCTCCCTTCTCCGGAATCTCCACACGCGTGACGGGCGGGTCAGGCGGCCATCGCTTGCGGGGTGCATCGGGTGCCGGGCTGGACCTTGCCGGCCGCTGGCCCAAGGTTAGGCGAGGAGCAAACCTCACTGACCGGAACCGGCCGCACCATGGATGATCGTCCCGACAATCGCCAAGACCGACGCCCCGACGCCCGGCCCGAAAGCCCGCCAAGCACGGCCGGGCCGGACATTCCCAAGACCGCAGCCAACGCCGCAGGTTCGGGTCCCGACCCCGTCCTCGAACGGCTGGACCGCCTGTCCGACCTGCTGATGCGCCGCATCGACCGGCTGGAAGAGCGGGTCCGCAGCCTGGAACAGGACAATGGCGAGATCATCAACCTGCTGATCGCCGTCAAGGCCGGGCTGGAGGAAGCGTCAGGCGACCTGATCGCCCAGCTGGAGGAGGTGGACGACACCGCCGGGCCGGAATTCGCATCCGACGACGGGTCGGCGGAGGACGCGGAGGACGGACCGCTCTTTGAAACGCCCTGCGGCCCCACCATGCTGCATTGATCGGCGCCGCCGGGGTCGACTTGGCCGGAGTCCAGTTGAAAATCCTTGCCTGCCGCACCGCGCCGGCCGGATAACCATGGTCATGCAAACGTCGTCCGTTCCGCCCCGCGGCATCGAGCCCCGGATCAGCCTCACGCCGCCCGCGCCGCTGCTGGCGACGGCTCCCGCTTCGCCGGTTTCCGGGCCGGCCGGCGTGGCCTTCTTCGACTTCGACGGAACGCTGATCCATGGCGATAGCCTGCCGATGTTCGTCGGCGAGGTGATCGGCCGGCGCCGCGCCGCCCTGGCGCTGGCCGACGCCATCCGATCGGCCCTGCACCGCCATGTCCGCGGCCGTGGGCCGGGCTGCGATTTTCCAGGCTCGGTCAAGGCGATCTACCTGAAGCGCACCCTGCGCGGCTTGCCGGTGGCAGACGCGCTGGCCGCGGCGGAGCGGATGATCCCGCGCGTGCGCTGGCACCAGCCGATGCTCGACGTGCTGAAGGAGCATCGCCGGCAGGGCCGCCGCGTGGTGGTCGCCACCGGCGCGCTCGACCTCTACATGCCGGCACTGCTGCGCGGGCTGGAGGTGGACGATTTGCTAGCGACGGGCATGGAGGTGGTGGACGGCACGCTGACCGGCCGGCTCAGCACCGCCAACTGCGTGCGGCTGGACAAGGCGGAGCGGGTGACCGGCTGGATTGCCGGCAACGGCCCGGTCGCCGCCACCTGGGGCTATGGCAACCATCCCAGCGACCTGCCGATGCTGGCGCTGATGCACAAGGGCGAAGTGGTCCGTATTCGACGAAGGTCGAACCACAGGTAGCGGCGGTTTACAACCCGGCCAACCATCCGCATACTCCGTCCGTCCATAATAAAAACATGATGGACGGAGGGGAAACGTGGCTTTCAGCATCGAAGCGGACATCCGGATGCCGGGTTACGGCGGGCGCCGCGCCGTGGTCGCCGATGCCGACCGCATCCAGCGCGAGGTGCTGGCCGGGCATCTGTCCGGCCGCGGCTTCCAGGTTTCCCAGACCGCCGATCCGCTGGAGGCCCTGACCCTCATCGGGGCGGAGGCGCCGGTCGTGGCATTGCTGCCGCTCGACCATGAGGGCGACGAGGGCGACCGCGCCGCGGCGCTGGCGGCGATGCTCTATCCGCAGACGCGCATCCTGATGACCGGCCCGCGGATGCCGAACCTGCCCTTCCCCATCCTGCCCCGCCCGGTCGATCTGACCGCGCTCGACCGCTGGCTGGACGAGACGACGGCTTAGAGGCCCGCCACACGCTCCAGCTTCTGCGGATTGGCGACCTGATAGACCCGCAGGATTCGACCATCAGCGATGTCGAAGGCCAGCACGCTGCGGAACGACCCGCCCAGCTCGGCCAGCAGCCCCGGCCCGCCATTGACCCGCACCGGCACGAATCGGAAGCTGACGGCGCGCTTGCGCTGGACGCCGATCAGGAAGCGGGCGATGCGGTCGGCACCGAACAGCGGCTTGACCGCCGTCCGCACCATCCCGCCGCCGTCGCTCAGCCACTGGGCGTCGTCGGACAGCAGGGCGACGATGGCGGCATAGTCGCGCCGGACGCTGGCCTCGGCGAAGGCGGCGGCCAGACGGCGGCCGGCATCCGGATCGGCCATCGCGGCGGACGGCTCGGCCATGCGGGCACGGGCGCGCCGCATGATCTGGCGGCAGGCCTCGACCGACTTGCCGAGCATCGCCGCGATCTCCGCGTAATCCAGATCCATGGCCTCGCGCAGGACGAAGACCGCCCGCTGGTCCGGCGCCAGCCGTTCCAGCAGCAGGAGCATCGCCATCGGCACCGACTCGGACTCCGCTCCGTCCTCCGACCCGTCATCCCAATCGGCGACCTCCGGTTCGGGCAGCCACAGCCCGTAATAGCGTTCCCGCGCCACCCGGGCGGAGCGCAACCGGTCGAGCGCCAGCCGCGTCACCAGCGTGGTCAGAAAGGCGGGGGCCGACCCGACGCTGCCGGGCGCCACCGCGGACCAGCGCAGCCAAGCGTCCTGCAACGCGTCTTCCGCCTCCGCCACCGAACCGAGCAGACGGTAGGCCAAGGCGCGCAGCCGCGCCCGCTCGCCCGCGAAGGCGGCGAGCGCGGTGTCCGGGTCGGCCAGCGCCGTCACGCCGCCATCCCGACGGCGGTGCCCTCGACATGCTGGGCGATGCCGACGCGGTTCCAGGCGTTGATCTGCGCCGCCGTCACCGTCAGCTGGGCGATCTGCTCGGCGCTGAAATGGCGTTGCAGCGCCCGGTAGGCGTCGTCGATGCGGTCATGCTGGGTGCGGGTCAGCACCTCGGCCCAGGCGAAGGCGGCGCGCTCGTCCGGCAGGAACAGGTCCGACCGCTCCCACTCGGCAAGGGCGGCGATGCGCTCTTCCGACTGGCCGTCGTGACGGGCTTCCTTGGTATGCAGGTCGATGCAATAGGCGCAGCCGTTGATCTGCGACACGCGCAGGTCGATCAGGTGGATCAGCCCGGTCGGCAGGCCGCAGCCGCGGATGGCCTTGGCGGTGGCGAACAGCGTGGAGTACAGGGACGGGGCATCGGTGGCGACGGTGAAACGGAAAGCCATGGTGTTCATCCTCGTTTGGAGAGTCTTCGCCCCCATGACGGGGCACACATCTCCAGCGTGACGCATGGCTGCCTTGCACTTGGCTCAGGCGTCGCTCAGCAGCCCCACCGCCTCGCGCAGGATGGCGATCTTGGCGGCGAACCGCCCCTCGGGATCGCTCTCTCCGATCAGTTGGATCATGATCCCAAGCGCATGGGCGACGCGCGGCGCCATGCCCGGTCGCTCCCGCACACGGGTCGCGAGGTCGGACAGCGCCGGCCGGTAGGGGCGCCCTTCGAACCCGTCGGTGGCGATCGACTCGAACCGGTTGGCTAGGTCGAGGATCTCGCGGTTGTCGCTCATGCTCGTTCCAGCAGTCTCAGACGAACAGCATGGCGCCGCCGCCCGGCGCCTCGTTGAGGAAGGTGACGACGCCGCCGGTGGCGACCGGAACATCCGCGCGCAGCGAGACGCCCGGCGGCAGCCCCAGGGCGCGCAGCCCCATCTCGCAGGCCATCACCGTGACGTCCATGGCGACGCAGGCCTCCAGCAGCTCCTCGAAGGTGGCGAGGCCATGGGTGGCGAAATAGCGGTCGCGCGCCACTGGCGTGCTGCCGTCGTCGGCCGGGTCCAGATCGTGCCAGCCCAATACCCCCGGCTCCGTCTCATGCACCAGGGCGCGCAGGGCGCGGCCGGTGAAGAACAGCGTGACCTTGCGGTTGGTGGCCGCCGCGGCGCTGGCCATCACCAGCGCGTAATGGACGCGGTCGAAGCCGCCGGCGAACAGCACGATGGATAAAGCCGACGTACCGCCGGCGGTGGTTCCGGAACTGGTGGTGGACATGATCGGCCGCCTCCCGTCTTTGCCGTGGCGCCCGTCAGTGGGCGGAGAGGTCGTGGATCGTCGGATGATCGCCGCAAAGCGCGCAGTCGGGATCCCGCTTGATGGAGATGCGCTGATAGGACGCATAGAGCGTGTCCATCATCAGCAGGCTGCCCGACAGGCTCTCGCCCAGCCCCAGCAGCTCCTTCAGCACCTCCGTCGCCTGCAGCGAGCCGACGGAGCCGGCCAGCGCCCCGAGCACCCCGCCTTCCGAGCAGGACGGCACGGTGCCGCGCGGCGGCGGTTCCGGGAACAGGCAGCGATAGCAGGGGTGAGGCGCGCCCAGATGCGCCTTGAAGGTGGTCAACTGCCCATCGAACCGCAGGATCGCCGCCGACACCAGCGTCTTGCCGGCCAGGAAGCAGGCGTCGTTCAGCAAGAAGCGCGTGGCGAAATTGTCCGATCCGTCGGCGACCAGATCATAGCCGGCGATCAGCTCCATCGCGTTGTCGCGGCTGATCCGCGTCCGGTGCGTCTCGACACGGACATCGGGGTTCAGCGCCCGGATGCGGGCGGCGGCGCTCTCCACCTTCGGGCGGCCGAGCGACGACTCGTCGTGGATCACCTGACGCTGCAGGTTCGACAGGTCAACCGTGTCGTCGTCGACGATGCCGATCGTGCCGACGCCGGCCGCCGCCAGATAGAGCAGCAGGGGCGCGCCCAGGCCGCCGGCACCGACGACCAGCACCTTGGAACGCAACAGCTTTTCCTGGCCGATGCCGCCGACTTCCGGCAACACGATGTGGCGGGAATAGCGGTGAAGCTGGGTATCCGTGAAGTCCATGGCCCGCAGCATAGCGCAAGGACGCTCCGTTGCAGCAACATTCGACGCCGCGTTTTCCGCAAGCCGGCAGCGCCGCCGGTCAGGCCCCGATCCTGTCAGGTCCCAGTCCCGTTATGCTTTGGTGGAGGTGGTCGTGGGCTTCGCTTCCGACGCCCACTGGCGCAGCCGGTCCTGCCGTTCGCGCAGCGTCTTCTGGATGGCGCTTTCCTGGTTGAGGCCGCTTTCCGTCAGGTCCGGATTGCGCGGGATCAGGCTCAACCGGAAATCGGTCGGGCTCTTCAGGTCGGACGGCGGCACCACCACCATGGTGTACTGACCGGGTTCCAGCTTGTAGGTCGGTTTCTGCAGGAAGGTCTGCTGCGAGTCGGGTTTGCCTGTGTCGCTGGCGGCCACCACCTTGCCGTCCTTGTCCATCATCGCCCAGCGCGTGTTGGCGAGCGAGATGTCGGCGGTGAAGGTGCCGCCCTGCACGACATTGAAGGTGTGCTTCTGAATGCCGGTATCGCCGTTGCCGGATGGCTGGGCAGTGCCCTTCAAGGTCGCGCCGCCGCCGGTCACCAGGACGTTCTGCCGCTCCGTGACGTCCATCGAATAGTCGCGCACGCCCGCCGCACGGTTGGCCTGCGAAAAGGTCGCCGTGTAGGTGCCGGGTCCCAGCCGCGCGCTGGCGTCCGCCGCCGATTCCTGCGACCGGATGGTGGTCACCACCTCGTTGCGGTCGTTGCGGATCTCGACGTTGGTGAAGGTGTTGTTGATCTTGAAATTGAACTCGCCGGACTTGCTGACCGTGAAGGTCTGGGTGTCGGCGTTGGCACCGTCCGAACCGATCTTGGTCGTCTTCCCCTTCAATTGGGAGAAGGCGCTGCTCGACAGGTTCGGAACATAGGTGGCGGCGGTAATATCCGTCATGGCGGTCACTCCCCGGCGGCGGCACGGACGGAACGGCGGTGCGGTCACCGGGAAGATTAGCCGAAAGGGCGAATTCCGTCAAATTTCGGGCCGGAATTTCGCCGCCAAGCTGCGAACCGAAGTTGCGAGTGGGGGGCAAGGATCGCCCCCACCCGCACGGGCGCAGTGTTACTCCAGACCTTCGAACAGGGCGGTCGACAGGTAGCGTTCGGCGAAGGATGGCAGGATCACGACGATCTGCTTACCGGCATTCTCCGGACGGGCGCCGATCTCCAGCGCCGCGGCCAGCGCCGCGCCGGACGAGATGCCGACCGGCACGCCTTCCAGGCGGGCGACGTCGCGGGCGGTCTCGAAGGCGCGCTGGTTGGAGATGCGCACCACCTCGTCGATCAGCTCCTTCTTCAGGATTTCCGGCACGAAGCCGGCGCCGATGCCCTGGATCTTGTGCGGGCCGGGCATGCCGCCGGACAGGACCGGGCTGTCCTCCGGCTCCACCGCCACCGCCTTGAAGGAGGGCTTGCGCGCCTTGATGACTTCGGCGGTGCCGGTCAGCGTGCCGCCGGTGCCGACGCCGGAGATCAGGAAATCGACCTGACCGTCGGTGTCCTTCCAGATCTCCTCCGCCGTGGTGGCGCGGTGGACGGCCGGGTTGGCGGCGTTCTTGAACTGCTGCAGCAGATAGGCGTTCGGGTCGGCGGCCAGGATCTCCTCCGCCTTGCGGATGGCGCCCTTCATGCCCTCCGCCGCCGGGGTCAGCACCAGCTCGGCGCCCAGCAGCTTCAGCATCTTGCGCCGCTCCACCGACATGCTTTCCGGCATGGTCAGGATCAGCTTGTACCCCTTGGCGGCGGCGACGAAGGCCAGCGCGATGCCGGTGTTGCCGGAGGTGGGTTCGACCAGCGTCGTGCGGCCGGGGGCGATGGTGCCGGCGGCCTCGGCGGCCTCGATCATGGCGCGGCCGATGCGGTCCTTGACGCTGGCCAGCGGGTTGAAGAACTCCAGCTTGCCGATGATCTGGGCCTTCACCCCCGCCTCGGCGGCGAGGCGGTCCAGCCGCACCAGCGGCGTGGCGCCGATCGTGTCGAGGATGCTGTCGTAGATCTTGCCGCGGAACTCCGGTGCAGCCATGATTCCACCTCTGAAATTTGTGTTATGTGTGATTTCAACACCCCGGAAGGAGCATTATCCAGCACAGGGACACTGTCAAACAGGAAGTGGTGCTGCCGGGCCGTCCGAACGACCCCCAGCGAGTCAGCCGTGGCACCACATCAGGGCGTCAGATGGTGAAGTCGATCCGGTCCTCGGTCTCGCTCTCCACCCCGGCGCGGCGGGCACGCATGCACAGATCCTCGATGGTGATGGTGTCGAGCTTCGCCATACACTCTTCCTGCAGTTCGCCCCACAGTGGGCGCACCACCTGATGGCCCAGCACGGAACCGGCCGGCTCTTCGATCGGATCGGTGGCGGTCTCCATCGCGCGGACGACCTTGACGATCTCGCCCAGCGTGATGCGCCGCCGCTCCCGCGCCAGCCGGTAGCCGCCGCGCGGGCCCCTCACCCCGGCCAGCACGCCTTCACGCACCAGCTGCTGCAGCACCTGTTCCAGATAACGCTTCGGGATGCCCTGGCGCCGGGTGATCTCCCCCGACTGCACCGGCTCGGTGCCCGCGTTGTAGGCGATGTCGAGGACCGCCTCGATGGCGAACATCAGCTTCTTGGAGATGCGGAGCATCACGAACGACTCCCGGTGATCTGTCCATGGGCGGCCCGGCGGAGGAAAACCGCCTTCTCTCCCATTCCCGCCTGTTGGTTAAGAACCGTTTTACACCGTCGGCGCGGTAATTCTCAACAGGATTTGTCGCAGACAGATTCGGGAAAATGCGCCCTCACCCCACCCCGGTCCAGGCCACATCGCCCAAATCCTCGCGGAAGGCGAAGCGCTTCAGATGGTCGATCACCACCCCCTGCATGCGCTCCATCTGCCCGGACTCCTCCACCTCCAGGGTCAGGGTCAACCCCTCGGCGTCGGCCGCCATGCGGCAGCGGCTGTTGGGACCGAAGGGAACGAGACCCTGGGTGTCGTCATAAACGACCTCGAACTTGTGCGCCCAATGCTTGCACAGTTGGGTCATGTAGCGGCGCCCGTTCGGCGTCGCGATGCGCGCTGTCGATGCGGCCATGGTCATCGTCTCCTGTCCGGTCAGATGCGTTCGACGCTGCGGGCGGCGTTGTCGATGATGTCGGCGATGGCCTGGGTCTGCTCCGTCGTCAGGTCGCCGCGTGACAGGCGCATCCGCAGGGCCATCTTGAAGTTCTCGACGGCGCGGACGATCTGCGGCGACGATTCACGCTGGCGGCAGGCCTTCGCATGGGCGATGCGCTCGCGCACCGCCGCCACCGTCGGCTCCGCCGCCGCCAGCGCCGCCGTGCCCTCCGGCATGATCTCGTAGAGCTTCTTGTTGCCCTCGGTGGCGCCGACCCGGATGTGGCCCTGCTCCTCCAGCAAAGTCAGGGTCGGGTAGACGACGCCGGGGCTGGGGCTGTAGGCGCCGCCGACCATCTCCTCGATCGTCTTGATCAGGTCATAGCCGGAGCGCGGCTTCTCCGCGATCAGCCACAGCAGGACCAGCCGCAGGTCGCCATGGTCGAAGATGCGCCGCTCCCCCCGGCCGCCTTTGCCATGGCCGCCCCAGCCTTCCCAGCCGCCGCGATGACCGTGGCGCCCGTGCCTGCCGCGCCTTTCCCCCCGACCCTCCGCCATCTCGTCGTCGAACTCCGGACGCGAGAAGCGGCGGCCGTGATTGTGAAACAGATGCCGAAACATGGAACCCTCTCTTGATGCAGTTTCGATATAACGAAAAATTAGATATATCGAAACCCGCTCTTGGACAAGAGGCGATTTTCGGGCGGACGCTCCGGCGGCGTCCCATACGGCGCTCCTGCGGCCCTCATGTGACGCCCGCCCCCCGACAAATCGGGTTCGTCCGCAAATCTCTGTCGCCCGCCCGGCCGAAGGGGCTATAACCGACGCCCTGGCATTGCTTTCGCGTGTGTGTGTCCTCATGCCCCTTCGGATCGAGACCTTTTCCAACGTCACCGGCGGCTCCAGCTTCTTCAAGGCGGTGGGCCACCCGCTGGCGGCGCCCAAGGCCGCGATCCTGATCGCGCGGCTGGCCTCCTTCGGACCGGTGGCGGTCTATGACCCGCTGGGCCTGCTGTCGGGGCTGGCGGAGTTCTATGACCTGTCGTCGATCGACATCGGCGGGATCTATGTCCAGGACGTGGAGCAGGTCGGCCGCGAGGTGTTCGGCCACGCCGCCCGTCCGGTGACCGACCTGCCGTCCAGCGGCGCCCGCACCGTCTTCGTCGTCGCCTTCGATTCCCAGCGGCTGGAAGGCCACATCGCGCATCTGATCCCGAAGCAGGCCGGCGTCGTCTCGCTCGACGCCATGCGCGTGCCGGAAGACATGCTGAACGACCCCGGCCATTACTTGTCGAAGTTCAACTGGGCGACCAACTTCGCCTGGTTCCGCGACGGCGACGGCCACCACACCCGCGTGGTGTCGGCCAATTACTGGCCGCGTTACGGCGCCAAGGGCACCCGGCTGTGGGCCTGCCTGTTCGACGGCGAGGGCCGCCCCATCGCCGATTGGACGGAGCCGATGCCGCCGACCGACGGCACCGTGGTGATCGACAGCCGGCAGGTGCGCGAGCGCTTCAACCTGTCCGACTTCTGCGGCTCGCTGTTCCTGCACGTCATCGGCGCCGCCGGGCATGACGTGGTGAAATACGCCCTCGACACCTATGGCGACGACGACAGCGTGCTGTCCTGCACCCACGACGCCAACGCCTGGCCGGCCGACCTCTATGCCGGCCTGCCCGCCCCGCGCGAGGGCGAACGGGTGACCCTGTGGATCCAGAACAGCCACCCGACGCCGATCCCGGCCGGCGCCGTCGGCCTGAACCTGATGGGCTCGCCCGACATCCGCAGGCTCGACCAGACGGTCCCGGCCTTCGCCACCGTCGAGCTGGACGTCGCCGGCCTGTTCCCCGAGGCACGCTGGCCCCAGCAGTTCGAGGTTCAGGCCGGCAAGCATTTCGTCCGTCCGCGCTACGAGATCGTCGCCGCCGACGGCCGCCGCCGCATGGCCCATGCCAATGTCGAGCGCACCGACCTGAAGCCCGACCCCAAGTTGCCCCAACTGACCGGTGGCGCCATGGACAAGGGCGTCGTCGGCAAGGGCCACATCCTGCCGGCGCCGCTGCTGCCGATGGGCCGCTGGCGCACCATTCTGCTGCCGACGCCGATGAGCACGGCGCAGACCGAGTTGCCGGTGAAGGCCGTCGTCTACGACCGCAACGGCGCCGCGGTGGCCGAACACTGCTTCGGCAACCTCAAGCGGTCCGACAGCGTGGCGCTGGACGTCACCGGGCTGGTCGCCGACAAGGCGGTCGCCGATGGCTGGGGCCATGTCGAGCTGGTCTATGATTTCGAAGCCGGAACGATTGCCGACGGCTGGCTGCACGCGCTGGTCCGTTACGAGGACGTAACGACCGGCCATGTGGCGGAGACCAGCTTCGGCAGCCACATGTTCAACATGGCGATGGTCTACCGCGACGAGCCGCAGAGCTACCATGGCCGTCCGCCCGGCCTGTCGACCCGCCTGTTCCTGCGGCTGGGCACCGACCCGTGGGACACGCTCTGCCACCTCGTCTACCCTGCCTCGACCCGGTGGCATGACACCTCCGACACCAGCCTGATCCTGGTGCGGCGCGACGGCGTCGAAGTGGCGCGCAAGCGGCTGGCGATCCCCTGCGGCGGCTCACGCTTCTGGCGCTATCACGAGATGTTTTCGGAAGCGGAACGGTTGGCGGCTGGCGAGCATGCCTATGTGCTGATTCGCGACACCACCTGCCGCCTGTTCGGCTACCATGGCTGCCTTGCCGCCGGTGACAGCGCCTTCAGCCTCGACCATATGTTTGGCTTCTAGAACCGTTCCAATCGCGAACTCCCTTCTGCCGATCACTGCGGGATCAGACCCATGGCCACCACGCACCACACCAAGGTCCTCATCATCGGCGCCGGCCCGGCCGGCTATACCGCCGCCATCTATGCCGCGCGCGCCAATCTGGAACCGCTGATGGTCCAGGGCATGCAGCCGGGCGGCCAGCTGATGATCACCACCGATGTGGAGAACTACCCCGGCTTCGCCGATCCGATCCAGGGCCCCTGGCTGATGGAGCAGATGCAGAAGCAGGCGGAACATGTCGGCACCAAGATGGTGTTCGACCTGATCACCGACGTCGACTTCACCCAGCGCCCCTTCGTCTGCAAGGGCGACAGCGGCGACACCTACACCGCCGACAGCGTCATCATCGCCACCGGCGCCCAGGCGCGCTGGCTCGGCATCTCGACCGAGGAGATCTACCGCGGTTTCGGCGTGTCAGCCTGCGCCACCTGCGACGGCTTCTTCTTCCGCGGCAAGGAGGTCGCGGTGATCGGCGGCGGCAACTCGGCGGTCGAAGAGGCGCTGTACCTGACCAACCATGCCACCAAGGTGACGGTCATCCACCGCCGCGACAGCTTCCGCGCCGAACGCATCATGCAGGACCGCCTGTTCCGCCACCCGAAGATCGAGGTGGTGTGGGACAGCACGGTGGAGGAGATCGTCGGCGAGGGCGACGGCACCATGGGCAACCCGCGCAACGTCACCGGCGTCCGCGTGAAGAACGTCAAGTCGGGTGACGAGCGCGTGATCCCGGTGACCGGCGTCTTCGTCGCCATCGGCCACGAGCCGGCGACCGGCATCTTCAAGGGCAAGGTGAAGATGGACGAGTCGGGCTACATCATCACCGCCCCCGATTCGACCGCCACCGACATCGCGGGCGTCTTCGCCGCCGGCGACGTGAAGGACAAGGTCTATCGTCAGGCGGTCACCGCCGCCGGCATGGGCTGCATGGCCGCGCTGGAGGCCGAACGCTGGCTCGCCCACCACGAGCCGGCCGCCGGCGCCCATGGCGACCCCAGCCCGGCGGGGACTTGGTGAGCTGAGGGTTTAGCGCAAGCGGCGGATGCCCCCTCCCTAACCCTCCCCCACCGTCGGTGGGAGAGGGAACTCCGCCTCTCATTTGCGAATCGTCACGGCACCTAGCATCCAATCCCCTCTCCCGCGGAACGCGGGGGAGGGATAGGGAGGGGGCAAGCGGCGCATCCACAGCACCCACTTCCCTTTCATACCCCCCTATGCCCTTGACGGGCTTTGCACAAAGCCCCGACTGTGATTCCCTAGCGCCTCCAAATCGCGAGGGAGTCCACTTGCCTACGCTGAAACGCGGCCTGACCCTGCTGGTCACGGTCGCCGCCACCCTGCTGGGCCTGCTGCTGGTCACGTTCCTGATCGGCCGCGTCGTGCCGATCGACCCGGTGTTGTCCGCGCTCGGCGACCGGGCGAACGCCGAAAGCTATGCGCAGATGCGCACGCAGCTCGGCCTCGACCTGCCGCTGTGGCAGCAGTTCCTCCGCTATGTCGGCGATGTGCTGCAGGGCGACCTCGGCACCTCGGTGCTGACCTCCCGCCCGGTGCTGGAGGATGTGCTGCGCGTCTTCCCGGCGACGTTGGAGCTGGCGACGGTCGCCGTCGTGCTCGGCGCCCTGCTGGGTGTGCCGGCCGGCGTGTTCGCCGCCACCCACCGCGGGCGCTGGCCCGACCATGCCATCCGCCTGCTCGGCCTGATCGGCCATTCGGTGCCGATCTTCTGGCTCGGGCTGATGGCGCTGCTGCTGTTCTACGCCAAGCTGGACTGGGTGCCGGGACCGGGGCGGGTCGACGTCTTCTACGAGGGCATGGTCGATCCGGTGACCGGCATCGTCACCGTCGACGCCCTGCTGGCTGGCGAGACCGAGATGTTCTGGAACGCCGTCCAGCATCTGGTTCTGCCGTCGGCCATCCTCGGGCTCTACAGCGTCGCCTACATCGCGCGGATGACGCGCGGCTTCATGCTGGACCAGCTGCGTCAGGAATACATCACCACCGCCCGGGTGAAGGGCCTGTCGGAGACCCGCGTGGTCTGGCGCCATGCGCTGGGCAACATCGCGGTGCCGCTGATCACCGTCATCGCCCTGTCCTATGCCAGCCTGCTGGAAGGGTCGGTGCTGACCGAGACGGTGTTCGCCTGGCCCGGCCTCGGGCTCTACATCACCAATTCGCTGCTCAGCGCCGACATGAACGCGGTGCTGGGCGGGACGCTGGTGGTCGGTGCGGTCTTCATCGCGCTGAACCTGCTGTCCGACCTGCTCTATCGCCTTCTGGATCCGCGTGCCCGATGACCGCGCATACCGACACCCGATCCGCCGGCTGGCGGGACTGGCTGACCACCGACACGCCGCAGTCCCGGGCGCAGGCCCGGCTTGGCCGCGCCTGGGCCGGCTGGACCGCCTTCCGCCGCAACCGGCTGGCCGTCGCCGGGCTGCTGATCGTGCTGGCCCTGGTCGTCGTCGCAGCGCTGGCCCCGGTGCTGGCGCCCTACCATCCCTATGCCCAGAATCTGGACAACCGGCTGATGCCGCCGAGCGCGGCCCATTGGCTGGGCACCGACGCCTTCGGCCGCGACATCCTCTCGCGCCTGATCCACGGCGCGCGGCTGACGCTGATGATCGTGGCGCTGGTGGCGGCGACGGCGCCGCTGGCCGGGCTGGTGATCGGCACGGTCGCCGGCTATTTCGGCGGCTGGGTCGACACCGTCCTGATGCGCATCACCGACATCGCGCTGGCCTTCCCCAAACTGATCCTGGCGCTGGCCTTCGTCGCCGCGCTCGGCCCCGGCATCGAGAATGCGGTGATCGCCATCGCCATCACCTCTTGGCCGCCCTATGCCCGCATCGCGCGGGCGGAGACGCTGACCGTCCGCCGCGCCGACTTCATCAGCGCCGCCCGGCTGCAAGGCGCCTCCAGCCTGCGCATCATCCTCGGCCACATCATGCCGCTGTGCGTCGCCTCGCTGATCGTGCGGACGACGCTGGACATGGCCGGCGTGATCCTGACCGCCGCCGGGCTGGGCTTCCTCGGCCTCGGCGCCCAGCCGCCGCTGCCGGAATGGGGGGCGATGATCGCCAGCGGCCGGCAATATGTGCTGGAGCAATGGTGGGTCGCCGCCATGCCGGGCTTCGCCATCTTCATCGTCAGCCTGGGATTCAACCTGCTGGGCGACGGGCTGCGCGACGTGCTCGACCCGAAGGGGGACTGACAATGACCGATAATACCCCCCTGCTCGAAGTCTCCAACCTCCGCGTCGCCTTCCCCACCCGCACCGGCATGGCCGAGGCGGTGCGCGGCGTCTCCTTCACGCTGGGGCGGGAGAAGCTGGGCATCGTCGGCGAATCGGGATCCGGCAAGTCGATGACCGGCCGCTCCATCCTGCGCCTCGTGCCCCCGCCGGGCCGGGTCACCGCCGACCGGCTGGCCTTCAACGGCGAGGATCTGCTGGCGGCCTCGGCCAAGCGCATGCGCGACATCCGCGGCCGGCGCATCGCCATGGTGATGCAGGACCCGAAATACTCCCTCAACCCGGTGATGACCGTCGGCCACCAGATCGCCGAGGCCTACCGCGTCCACAGCAAGGCCGGCGCCGCCGAGGCCAAGCGCCGCGCGCTGGAGATGCTGGCCGCCGTGCGCATCCGCGATCCGGAGCGGGTCTATGACCGCTATCCGCACGAGGTGTCGGGCGGCATGGGCCAGCGCATCATGATCGCGATGATGCTGATCCCCGACCCCGACCTGCTGATCGCCGACGAGCCGACCTCCGCCCTGGACGTCACCGTGCAGATGCAGGTGCTGGCGATCCTCGACGACCTCTGTTCCCAGCGCGGCATGGGCATGATCTTCGTCAGCCACGACCTGAACCTTGTCGCCTCCTTCTGCGACCGCATCCTCATCATGTATGCCGGCCGGGTGGTGGAGAGCTGCCGCGCGTCGGAGCTGCACGCCGCCCAGCACCCCTACACCCGCGGCCTGCTGGCCAGCCTGCCGAAGATCGACGAGCCGCCGGGCGACCTGCCGGTGCTGAGCCGCGACCCCGCCTGGATGGAGGCGTAAGGACGATGATGATCGACATCCAGGACCTGCGGGTCAGTTTCGGCGACGGCGCCGATGCCGTCACCGCGGTGGACGGCGTCACCCTGTCGGTGCGGGAGGGGGAAAGCTTCGGCCTCGTCGGCGAGTCGGGCTCCGGCAAGTCGACCGTCCTGCGCGCGGTCAGCGGCCTGAACGACGACTGGACCGGCCGCATCGCCGTCGCCGGCACGGAGCAGGGACCGAAACGGCAAAAGGGCTTCTACAAGCTCTGCCAGATGGTGTTCCAGGACCCCTACGGCTCGCTGCACCCGCGCCACACGGTGGACCGCATCCTGGCCGAGCCGATCGCCATCCACGGGCTGGGCGACGCCGACGCCCGCATCGACCGGGTGCTGCGCGACGTCGGTCTCGGCCCGGCCTTCCGCTTCCGCTACCCGCACCAGCTGTCGGGCGGCCAGCGCCAGCGCGTTGCCATCGCCCGCGCCCTGGTGCTGGAGCCGCGCGTCCTATTGCTGGACGAGCCGACCTCGGCGCTCGACGTGTCGGTCCAGGCGGAAATCCTGAACCTGCTGCGCCGGCTGCGGGCGGAGCACGGCCTGACCCTGGTGCTGGTCACCCACAACCTCGCCGTCGTCGCTAATCTGTGCGACCGGTTGGCCGTGATGAACCGCGGCCGGCTGGTCGAGGAGATGAGCGTCGAGGAGTTGCGCCGGGGTGCCGCGCGTGAGCCCTACACGCTGCAACTCCTGCGCGCCAGCCTGGGCTACGACCGCGCGACGGCGGAAAGCTTCCGGGATTATGCGTGAGGGAGTTGGGTGCCGTTTTGCCGTCACTCGGCTGCCAGAACCTGGGCGACCATGTCCGGTTCCTTTTCGATGACACGCAGATAGGACGCGACGGCGGCGTCCGGCTCCCGCCGCCCTTGCTCCCATTCCTGGAGCGTGCGTAGCGGAATGCCGAAACGCTCGGCGAACGCCTCCTGCGACAGGCCGGTCGAACGGCGAACCCGCTTCGCCAAGGGCGGATGCCGCATGGCGGCGAGTTGCTGATCGGTGAAGCTATCGTGGTCGCTCATCGGAATCACCATGGGGCTAGGATGCCGTTGCTCAGAAGTTGGCTGTGAAATAGTAAGCCGCCTCGCGTTTGTCGGCCTCCCGCACGGAAATGAACCTTATCCCCTCCGCACGCTCAGTGTAGGTGACTGCGTAGATCCTGCCATTGACCATGCCCAGCGCGTTGAAGCGCTCCTCGCCATAATCCATGGACAGATCGGGCGCTTCGATCAGATTGCGGTCGCGAAGGACCTCGGCCCCAAAGGACAGGTCCAAGCCGTGCTTGCGGCGGTTGAGCAGGTTCTTAACGGGATCGAATGGCTCACCCGTGGAAAGTCATTCTACGTCATTGACGGAGTTCATGCCAGAGGCATGTCAGCTCACCCCAGCCGCACCACGCACAGCTTGTCCTCAGCACCCTTGGCGGCGGCCTTATGGTCGGCGATGGCGGCGTTGACGGCGTCGGGGGTCAGATGGCCGCAGCCGGGCGGGATCACCACGGCCACCCCGCTGGCCGCCAGCAAGGGGAAGCGCCGCAGCGCCCCATAGCGGTCTTTCGCCAAAAACCCGCCGCTGACCCGCGTTTCGGCGTCGTACAGGCTCTCGGCATCCGAACGGAACAGGGCCAGCAGTTCCACCAGCCGGGCCAGCACCTCGCCCTCCTCGCCGCCGCTGACGCCCAGGAAGAAGTCGTCGCCGCCGATATGACCGGCGAAGGCGTCGGCAGTCCTGGCGGCCGTCCCGGCGCTGCCGGCCCAGGCCTTCAGCCGCTCGCTGAACATCAGGATGGCGCGGTCGCCCTGGCGGAAGCCGAAATTGTCGTTGAAGGGTTTGAAGTTGTCGAAATCCAGATAGGCCAGCACATGGCCGCGCCCCGCATCGGCCAGCGCACCTTCGATGTGGCGCAGGATCGCCGCGTTGCCCGGCAGCCGGGTCAGCGGGTTCTGGTCGGTCGCCATCGCCAGATTGCGCTCATGCACCAGCCGCAGCAGGGCACCGCTCGACAGCACGCCGGCATAGGCGCCGCCCTCGACGATCACGATCCCGTCGGCGGCGGATTCGGTGGAGAAGGCCTCGATCACCCGGTCCAGCGGGGTGGAGATGTCGCAGACGGGGGAGCGGATGACCAGATCGTCCAGCCGGTCGCCCAGGCCGCGGTTGCGCAGCAACTCCCCGCCGAAGCGCGAATAGACGTAACGCTTCAGGTCGCGCTCGCGGATCAGGCCGAGCGGCCGGTCATGCTCGTCGGAGATCGGTGCGATGGGGGCGCTGCCGTCGCGGCGGAAATAGTCCAGCAGTTCGGTCTTGCGCGACTCCACCCGCAACGGCGGCAGCCGTTCGATCACCTCCGACAGGCGGCGGTGCGACTCGCTGGGCTGGCGGCGGTCCTGGCGATTGAGATCCTCGACCATCGCGTAGCGGTTGGGCAGCCCGGTCAGATCCACCCGCGGCCGGGCGATCAGGAAGCCCTGTGCGAAGTCGCAGCCCAAATCGCGACAGGTGTAGAACTCGGTCGCGGTCTCCACCCCCTCCGCCACGATCTGGATGCCCAACGCATGGGCGTGGCCGGCCAGCGCCGCCACCAGCGCCCGCTTGCGCGAGTCCGCATCGATGCCGGCGATGAAGAAGCGGTCGATCTTCACATAGTCCGGCCGAGCCTCGTACAGCGTGCGCAGGCCGGAATGGCCGACGCCGAAATCGTCGATGGCGATGCCGACGCCGCTCTGGCGGTAGCGGTCCACCGCCGCATCCACCGCGACGCCGCTGGGCACCGGCCGGCTTTCCGACAGCTCCAGCACGATGCCGCTGTTGCGCGATGCTGCCGGATCACGGGCGAGCCAGGGCGAGTCGGGCCGGCCGATCAGCCGGGCGTCCAGGTTCAGGAACAGCTTCGCCTCGCTCCACCCCGACAGCGCGCGATAGGCGGCGACCGCCTTGGCATGCAGCGCCGTCTCCACCGTGGCCAGCAGGCCGGCGGCCTCGGCGGCGTCCAGCAACTCGCCCGCATTGGCGAAGCCGGTGCGCTCGAACCCGCGCAGCAGCGCCTCATAGCCATGGCAGCGGCCGGACCGCAGCTGGACGATCGGTTGGAAGGCATAGCGCAAGAGCCCGACCGCCGATGCCCAATCGAACGCCGCGGCGGCACCCTCGGCGGAGCGGACGGCGGTCCAGTTCGCGCCATAGGCCCCGGCGGCATCGATTGCCGTCCGCCCGGTTTTGGCCCCGGCTATAGTCGTGGTCAGCACAGTCATCGCTCGGTCCGCCAGCGCCGATCCGGCATGAGATCAGCATCCGCTTGTAACAGAGCTTGTTTGCGGTTTCATGACCGCAGCGTCACGGTGTTGCGCAACGCGCCCTCCCGCCGCAGACGCGGAGGAACGGGCAGGATCTGAATTTCGGTTGATCACGGGCCGGCCACGCACACGGTGCGGTGGAATGCGCATTGCCCGCACCACCATGCATCGCTATGCATGCAATTGTGGGAACCGGGCGGCGGAATGGCCACCGCCCGCGTCCCACCTACCTGGGAGCACAGAGTGGAAAAAGCACTCGTCCTCCTGGTCCTGGTGCTTCAACTGCTCAAGGCAATCCTTGACCTGCTGAAGTAACCGGACCGGACGGGGGGTGCGGTGCCAGCCGCACCCTCCTGTCCGCAACAATATGGGCAAAATCGCTCTCCACCGCAAGACCCGCCCCACCACCGGAGCGCTCATCCGGGCCGTTACCACTCAATCGGGCGGAGAGTGGCTCCCCGTCCGCGGCCCAGCTGTCCCGAATCGAATCCTCGTATCGCCGCGCCCGCCTGCGCTATAGGAAGGCCCCGCCATTTATGGAGGCGGTCCGGGTGAGTGGGAGGCGAGCGGGATGAAGGTCGGCATCGACATGGGGGCGACGAACGCGGGCAGCGCCGCGACGCTCGACCTGGAAGAGCTGCTGGCGACCCGTCTGCTGGTGCAGGGCAATTCCGGCTCGGGCAAGTCGCACCTGCTGCGCCGGCTGATCGAGCAGAGCGCCCAATGGGTGCAGCAGGCGGTGATCGACCCGGAGGGCGACTTCGTCACGCTGGCCGAACGCTTCGGGCATGTGGTGGTCGAGGCCGACGAGCACAGCGAGGCGGCCCTGCAATCGGTCGCCGCCCGCGTTCGCCAGCACCGCGTCTCCGTCGTCCTGAACCTGGAAGGGCTGGACGCGGAAATGCAGATGCGCCACGCCGCCGCCTTCCTGGGCGGGCTGTTCGATGCCGACCGCGATTTCTGGTATCCGATGCTGGTGGTGGTGGACGAGGCGCAGCTGTTCGCCCCCTCGGCCGCCGGCGAGGTGTCGGACGAGGCGCGCAAGGTCTCGCTCGGCGCCATGACCAACCTGATGTGCCGCGGGCGCAAGCGCGGGCTGGCCGGGGTGATCGCCACCCAGCGTCTGGCGAAGTTGGCGAAGAACGTCGCCGCCGAGGCGTCGAACTTCCTGATGGGCCGCACCTTCCTCGACATCGACATGGCGCGCGCCGCCGACCTGCTGGGCATGGAGCGCCGGCAGGCGGAGATGTTCCGCGACCTGGAGCGCGGCCATTTCATCGCGCTCGGCCCCGCTTTGTCGCGCCGGCCGCTGCCGTTGCGCATCGGCGCGGTGGAGACCCAGGGCCGCACCGGCAGCCCGACCCTGATGCCGCCGCCCACCACCCCGGTCGAGGACGCCCGCGACCTGATCTTCACCACCACCGAGCCGGAGCCGCCGCGCTACGTCCGCCGCCCCTCGACCTCGGCCAGCGCCGACCTGATGGCGCAGCTGGCGCGCGTCCGTCCCGCCGCCCCGCCGCCGTCAACCGACGAAAGCGCCGCCGAACAGCCGGCCCTGCTGCCGCTGGAGCCGGAGGAAACGCCTGAGCAGGCCGCCGAGCGCGAGGCCGGTTATGACGAGGTGCTAGCCGAGGTTCTGGCCGATCCGGAAGCGCCCTACCGCTCGCTGGCCGTGCTGTACCAGGATTTTCTGGTGCGCTGCCGGGGCCGCGGGGTGGATGGCGACCGGCTGGCCCTGCCCGCCTTCCGTCGCCGTCTGGCGACCGCCCGCGCCGGGGCCGGCAGCGGCGACGATCCCGCCTGGCAGCGCGCGACGGAGGTCGCCGCCACCCTGGCGGAGGACATCCAGCCGGTCTTCCTGCTGCTGGCCCGCGCCGCGCTGGACCACGCCCCCTGCCCGTCCGACGCCGATGTGGCGCGCGCCTGCGGCAGCCGGTCGAAGGGACGCGGCCGCCGCCTGCTGACCTACATGGAACAGCGCGGCTTCATCACCAGCCGCAGCGGCCTGGGCAACACCCGCGCCATCACCCTGCCGGCACTGGGCTGGGAAACCGCGCTCGGCGACCCCAACGCCGACGACGCGGCCAACGCCCCCGACGAGGGCGGGCTGTTCGCGGCGGGGTGATCCGCCTCAGCTCCCCGCCGTCGGTGCGCTCACCGGCTTGCCGGTCTGGCTCCAGCTGGTGACGAAGTCGTTGACGCCGGGCACCGCCATCATGTGCGAGTCCTTGACGTAGACGAAGCGCTTCGGCCCGAAATCATACTCGGTCAGCGTGATGCCGGCGGCGCGGCAGCGCTTGTATTCGGCGGCGCTGATCGGACGGTCGGAGGCCACCATATCGGGGTGGTCCAGCCCGACCCCGGCGCAGAAGGCGCGGAAGCCGGCGGCGGTGCCGCGGGCGTCGAGATGCGGCTTGGTGTCGGGACCGCCGTTATATTTGGCCGCCGCCTGATCGACGGTGCCGCGCAGGGCCGGACTGCCGACGATCCAGATGCCGCGGGCTTCCGGCGGCGGCTTGGGCACGGCCGGCGGCGGCAGGGCGGCGGTCTGTTGCTGCGGCGGCATGGAACCCGGCATTTGACAACCGGCGAGCAGAGCGGCAGCGGCAAGCGCAAAGACCAAGCTGCCGGCCAGCGCGGAAAAACGGATCATCGGGCGTCTCTCTCCTCAAGCAACGTCAGGCATGCGGGCGGCAAGGCCCGGGGGCTGACAATGAGGACGCTCCCGCCCGGCTTCAACGGCCCGGCCGCCGCTTGTCCCACAGGCCGCCCGGATGCGCCGCTCGCCATCCATGAGTGATCGCGATAGGATGAGCCCCACCAATGACCATCCGGAATGCATCCTCATGTCCCTGCCCGACTTGGAGATCGACGCTCTGCGCGCCTTCGTCACCGTGGCGGAGGCCGGCGGTTTCACCGCGGCGGCCGAACGGCTGGGCCGGACGCAGTCGGCGATCAGCGTCAAGGTCAAGAAACTGGAGGATCTTCTCGGCCGTCGGGTGTTCGAGCGCACCAGCCGGTCGCTGGCGCTGACCCATGACGGCGAACTGCTGATGGGCTATGCCCGTCGCATGCTGGACCTGAACGACGAGACGGTGCGCCGCTTCACCGAACCGGCGGCGGAGGGCGAGCTGCGGCTGGGCGTCGCCGAATATTTCCTGTCCGACCACCTGCCCCATGTGCTGCGCCGCTTCGCCAAGCTGCACCCACGCCTGCACATCGACGTGCGGGTGGGCATGTGCAGCGATCTGGTCTCGGCGCTGGATGGGGGCGATCTCGACCTCGTGATCTCGCGCCGCGATGCCGGCGACGGCCGCGGCCGCGCCATCTGGACCGAGCCGATGCGCTGGATCGCCGCCCCCGGTCTGGAAATCCCGGCCGATGGCCCCCTGCCCTTCTGCGCCCTGCCGGCGCCCTGCGTCTTCCGCAACCGCGGACTGGCGGCGCTGGGCGAGACCGGCCGGTCCTGGCGGGTGGTCTACACCAGCGCCAGCGTCATGGGGGTACAGGCCGCCGTCCGCGCCGGGCTGGGGGTGGCGGTGCTCAGCGAATCCTCGGTGCCCGACGGTGTGCGCCGGCTGGGGGTGGAGGACGGCCTGCCCGAGTTGGGCAATGTCGAAATGGCGATCTTCGGCGAGACGCCGCGCAACCGCCGCCTCGCCGAACCGCTGGTCGGCTTCATCGTGGAGAGCTTGGCGGCGATGCGCCCGGCCCGCCCGCCGCTCGCCCTGGCGGGGTAAAGCGGCGGGGGAGCGGACGGCTCGGATCAGAAACCTTCCAGCACGACCTTGCCGCGCGCCTTGCCCGATTCGATCAGGGCATGGGCCTTGCGCAGGGTGGCGGCGTCGATGCGGCCCAGCGTCTCCGTCAACGTCGTGCGCAGGGTTCCGGCATCGACCAATCGCGACACCTCGGTCAGCAGCTCGTGCTGGGCGATCATGTCGGCGGTCTGGAACAGCGACCGGGTGAACATCAGCTCCCAATGGAGCGAGACGCTCTTGCGCTTCAGCAGGCGGACGTCGATCGGTTCCGGATCGTCGATCAGGCCGATATGGCCCTGCGGCGCCACCAGCTCGACCAGATCCTGGAAATGGCGGTCGGTCGCGTTGGTGGAGAAGACGAAATCGACGCCGGACAGCCCCAGCGCCTTCACCTGCTCCGCCATCGGCCGGCTGTGGTCGATCACGTCGTGGGCGCCCAGCTCGCGCACCCAGTCGGCGGTCTCCGGACGGGACGCGGTGGCCAGCACCCGGACCTTGCTCAGCCGGCGGGCCAGTTGGATGGCGATGGAGCCGACGCCGCCGGCCCCGCCGACGATCAGCAGCGACTTGCCCTCTCCATTATTTTTCTCACTGGCATCACGCGGCAGGCCCAGCCGGTCGAACAGCATCTCCCAGGCGGTGATGGCGGTCAGCGGCAGGGCGGCGGCCTCGGCGACGCTCAGGCTGGCCGGGCGGGCGCCGACGATGCGCTCGTCGACCAGATGATATTCGCTGTTGGTGCCGGGACGGTCGATGGCGCCGGCATAGAACACCGCGTCGCCGGGACGGAACAGGGTCACGTCCGCCCCGACCGCCTCGACGATGCCGGCGGCATCGAAGCCGAGGACGCGCAGGTCACCCTCGGCCGGCGAGGCATTGCGGCGCAGCTTGGTGTCCACCGGGTTGACCGACACCGCCTCCACCCGGACCAGCAGGTCGCGGCCGGTGGCGGCCGGGCGGTCGATCTCGACGTCGATCAGCGCGTCGGCATCGGTGATGGGCTGGGACTTGCGGTAGCCGATGGCTTTCATGATGGCCTCGTCTTCATGCAGTGGAGGAAGTCGAGACACAGGATGACGGCGCCAATCGGATATGTGAAATTCATAGTTCTTGTTTCATCCATCAGAAACCGCGATGGACGATCCGCCGCCGCACCTGCTCCGGACAGGGTGACGCCAAAGAGGTATGGAATAGCCGGCTGGGTTGGGCTGTTTGTACCGATGACCGCTTTCTTCACCGATCCCGGTCCCCGCAAGACAGGAAGCAAGGCCATGAGCACCGTCCGTCCCACCATTCTGCCGAAGATGCTGACCGCCCTGCTTCTGGCCGCGGGTGCCGCCGCGTTGTCCGGCTGTGTCGCCTACGATGGCTACGATCCCTATTATTATCCCACCTACAGCGAGCCGGTGGTGGTGCCGCCGCCCACCGTCTATGCGGTGCCGCCGCCGGTCATCGTGCAGCCCGGTTACCGCTACCGCTCGTGGGATGACGATCACGGCCGGAGGGATCGCGGCCGGGGGGGTCGCGATTGGGGCGATCGTGGCTGGCACCAGCGGGAGCGGGACCACAACGGCGACCCGCATGCCTGGGAACGCCCCGGCGGCCCGCATGGCTGGAGCCGATAAGCCTCGTCAGGCGACCGACGCCGACACCTGATCAGCGCGGTTGCGCAGCACCAGGATGGTGTGGTCGTCGTCGCACACCGCGCCGTCGCGCAGCAGGACCAGCGCCGCCAGCGTCGGGTCGACCGTGCGCAGGTCACGGCGGATGAACAGGGCGGGCAGCCGGGCGCATCCGCCGGTGTAGAGCACGACATGGTCGCCCGGTCCCCACAGCAGATGGACGGCGGCCGGGGCCAGCGGGTTGAAGCCGATCATCGCCCAGCGCGCGCCGAGCGCCGTCAGCTCCTGCGGGCGCACCACCGCCCCGGCCACGGTGCCGAGCGCGGTATAGTCGACGGCCTTGGCGTCGAATCGCAGAACCGCGACGGCGGCCCGTCCGATCTGCACCAGGGTCTTGTCCTCGGAAAGCCCCAGTTCGAGCCGCCCCCTCAAATCGCGCCGGATCGCATTGACCACCATGGGCGCCGGCAGGCCGGGCACCGTGGCGGCAACCACCGTCTCCACCTGCCGGATCACCGCGGGCGTCATCACCGTGGGGGGATAGGGAGGAGGACCATAGACCTCACCTCCCCCGGCATCGGACCCGGCTCCGGCAGCCACGCCTGCTTTGCCGCCGGCCACCGTGTCGCCGTCGATCATCAGCGCGATGCCGCAGGGGCCGTACTCGCCGCGGGCGGGCGCGCAGCCGACGAACCAATGGTCGATGAAAGGGCCGCCCCGCGCGGCCTCGCCCCCGCTCCGCTCGACCATGACGGCCCCGGTCTGCACCATGACATCGGCGGTCGGCGCGTCGTCCGCCCCGGGCCGCAGCACGCGGGCCAGCAGCGCCGAGCCGATGCCCGGCGTCACATGGATGTGGAAGCGGTCGGCCTGCGCCCGAACCGTTTCCAGCGCGATGCCGCCCCCGGCAAGCGAATCAGGCGCCGGCAGTTCGGCGGTGGCGGGATCGCGGTCGTAGGCCAGGCATTCGACACCGGCGCCCGACCGCATCCGCGCGATCAGCAGCGTCCCGTCCGTCCGGCCCAGCGCATGCTCGGCCAGCGCGGCCACCAGCCGGTCCAGCCGGGCCGCCTCGTCGGCCGCCAGAACGCCCTCGGCCCGCTCCGCCGCGATCCGACGCGCCGTGGCGATGTCGTCGGGCGACGCCACGGTGATGCGACGGTGACCATGATCGGGGAACATAGGACCGCTCCTGTCGGCGTTCTGGTTGCTCATCGCCAGAACATTACAATCCTCTTGTGGTCAAGCCCACGTAAAGGACACGTCTCGTCTCATTTTTCGCCCGGCCGGAGCCCGACGAAGCGCAACTTCCAGGATTCCGCCTCGTGCCCTGCGTCAGGATGCTGCCACTTCCATCAGGGCCGGCTGGGCCGGCTGGCGGACGGGAAGCCCATGGAGCAGGTCGCGCCCGCGCAGCATCTCCGCCGCCTCCCACAGGCGGCCCAGCCCGACGATGGACCGGCAGCCGGTCTTTTCCATGATGCGGGCGCGGTGGACCTCCACCGTCTTGATGCTGATGCCCAGTTCCCAGGCGATGGTCTTGCTCTGCTTGCCCTCGACGATCAGTTCCAGAACCTCCGACTCGCGGCGGCTCAGCAGGGCCAGCCGGCGGACGGCGTCGCGGCTGCGGTCGCGCTGCTGGGCCTGGGGATTGCCGGAGGCGAGACAGGCGCGCAGCCGCTCCAGGAAGGCCGGGATGGCGAAGGGATGGGCAATGCAGTCCATGGCGCCTGCCTTCATCGCGGCGACGGCGGCGTCGACGTCGCCCTGCTCGGTCACCACCAGCACCGGCAGGTCATGCCCGTGCAGCGAGGCCTCGGACATGAATTCGATGGCGGTCATGTCCGGCAGGTCGCTGCGCAGGACGATGCAGGAGGACGCGGTGCCCAGCACGGCCAGCGCGTCGGCGGCGGTGCTGTGGACCCGGCAGGCGATGCCGACGGCGCCCAGCGCCCGCGAGAGCGTGCTGCGCGACAGCAGGTCGCCGTCGACGATATGAACCAGGCAGGCGGCTTGCTGGTAAGCGGGCGCGGACATTTGCAGGGGCATCTTGGGACCTCCACCACATCGGACCGGCGAACAGCGCCGGCTCCACATGACGATCGATCCGACACCGAACCGCCGCCATGACCCGCATTTTAGCGGTCGTCCCTTATTGACCGCCGCAGGCGCGAGGGATAGTGGGGGTGTCTAAAAGGATATCGGGGATATTATACGGGCGAACACCCGAACAAGAAGCCCAATCAAGACGCTATCCCGCGGCGCGGGAAAAAACCGGATGGCGAACTTCGCAAGTATATTCGCAAGTTCTTCTCCTGGGCCGATTACCAGCCCGTGGAAAACGCCCTCCCAACTTTGTCCCACGCGAAACAATCAGTTCCGAGTTTTTATTTCGCCAACGCAGTCAGAAAATTTCTCTTTAGCGGTAACTTTATTACCGAGCCGGCCCCGGTTCCCGCCCCCGCTCAGACCCGGCGACGGGTCGCCAGGACGATGCCGGCGGCGATCAGCGCGATGCCGACCCCGTGATACAGATGCGGCTGCTCGCCCAGGAACAGGATGGCCAGCAGGCTGCCGAAAACCGGCACCAGATGGATGGCGAGACCGGCGGTGTTGGGGCCGAGCAGTTCCACCGCCCGGTTGAAGCACAGATAGGCGGCGATGGACGGGAACAGCACGGTATAGCCGACCGCCAGCAACGTGATGCCGCTGGCCTGCACCGGATGGCCGCTGACGCTCTCCCAGATGTAGAAGGGCAGCAGTTCCACCGCGCCGATGGCGAAGGTGACGACGACGAAGCTCAGGCCATGGATCGCCGGCCGGCGGCGCAGCAGCGTGGTATAGGCGGCATAGATCACCACCGCTGCCAGCATCCAGACGTCGCCGGCATTCAGCTCCAGCCCCAGCAGGGTCGCCGGATCGCCGTGCGAGATCAGCGTCGTCGCGCCGACCAGGGACACGGCGATTCCCACCCCCTGCATCGCCCCGATCCGGTCGCGGAACAGGACGAGGCTCATCAGCACGATCATCACCGGCATCGACGACTGCAGCATCACGCAGTTCAGCGCGGTCGTCGTGTTCAGCGCGATGTATTGGAAAGTGTTGTAGATGCCGATGCCCAGCGTGCCCAGCAGCAGGACGCTCTTCCACCGCGCCAGGATCGGCGTGATGTCGTGGCGCAGATGCGGCCAGGCGAAGGGCAGCACCACCAGCATGCCCAGGCACCAGCGCCAGAAGGCCAGCCCGATGGGCGGCACCGCCCCGGCGACCGCGCGCCCCAGGACCGCGTTGCCGGCCCAGAACAGGGGAGGCAGCATCATCAGCAGCCAGGCCTGATCGGCCAGACGGGAACCTTTGGCGGAGACGACGCGGTCGGCGGGCATCGGGCTGTCCGTGCGTTAGATCGGATTGCGTAAAATCGGCATCGATTTGAAGCGTGAATCCGATCGCCAAACATAAGGCTGGAGCTTCCTGCGTTTCATACTGAACGCAGGAAGCTCTAGCTGCGGCGGCGGGGCGAGGCGAAGACGCTGGACGCGGACAGGGCGCCGGCGCGGTCGCTGCTGTCTTCGGCGCGGAAGACGCTGGGGCGGGATTCGCGGCGGGGATGGCGCGGGGCGTCTTCACGGCCCTCACCACCACGACCCTCGCGGCCTTCGCGGCCCTCACGACCTTCGCGGGGCGGCTTGGCGGGCTGGCGCAGTTCGGCGTCGAGTTCGGCGATGCGCTTGACCAACGCGTCACGGATGGCGGGGGCCGCGTGGGCTTTCAGCGTCGCCAGCTGCTCCTTGAGCTGAACCAGCTGGCGCTGCTTCTGCTCGCGGGTGCGCTTGATGGCGACGTTGTCGGAATGCTGGCCCTCGAAGGAGCGCATGGAACAGGCCCTCGTTAAAATATACGGAAGTCAGGAGGCCGGCGCCCCACGCTGGGGCACCCGGCAAGAGAGGGGCGGATTATTGGGAGGCGACCGCGGCAAAGCAAGGCGGAGTTCGCCTTGACATTTCTAGGTTGGGGCTTTTCGCGACGGCCGCGAATGGGCGCGACCTGCTCCCCCGCATCACTCCGGGCAAAAGAAAAGGGCGCCCCCTTGCGGAGGCGCCCCTTTCCGAACCGACCGACAGCCGGACAGTGGGCTATTAGAAGCCCATGTCGTCCATGCCGCCCATGCCACCCGGCATGCCGCCCGGAGCAGCCTTCTTCTCCGGCTTCTCGGCGATCATCGCCTCGGTGGTGATCAGCAGGCCGGCGATCGAGGCCGCGTCCTGCAGGGCGGTGCGAACCACCTTCACCGGATCGATGATGCCGGCGGCGACCAGATCGGTGAACTCACCCTTCTGGGCGTCGTAGCCGAAGTTGGCGTCGTTCTGGTCCAGCAGCTTGCCGACCACGATCGAACCGTCGGTGCCCGCGTTGTAGGCGATCTGACGGACCGGGGCCTGCAGGGCGCGGCGGATGATGTCGATGCCGACGCGCTGCTCGTCGTTGGCCGGGACCAGCTTGTCCAGAGCCTTGCCGGCGTACAGCAGGGCCGAACCGCCACCGGCGACCACGCCCTCTTCCACCGCGGCGCGGGTGGCGTGCATGGCGTCGTCAACGCGGTCCTTGCGCTCCTTCACCTCGACCTCGGTCGCACCGCCGACGCGGATGACCGCGACGCCGCCGGCCAGCTTGGCCAGACGCTCCTGCAGCTTCTCGCGGTCGTAGTCCGAGGTGGTCTCCTCGGCCTGGGCGCGGATCTGGCCGCAACGGGCTTCGATGTCGGCCTTCTCGCCGGCGCCGTCGACGATCGTGGTGGTCTCCTTGGAGATCACGACCTTCTTGGCGGTGCCCAGCATGTCGAGGGTGACGTTCTCGAGCTTGATGCCGAGGTCTTCCGAGATGACCTGGCCGCCGGTCAGGATGGCCATGTCCTCCAGCATCGCCTTGCGGCGATCACCGAAGCCCGGGGCCTTCACGGCAGCGATCTTCAGGCCGCCGCGCAGCTTGTTGACGACCAGGGTGGCCAGAGCCTCGCCCTCGATGTCCTCGGCGATGATCAGCAGCGGACGCGACGACTGCACGACCGACTCCAGAACCGGCAGCAGCGGCTGCAGACCCGACAGCTTCTTCTCGTGCAGCAGGATGTACGGATTCTCGAGATCCGCGATCATCTTGTCGGCGTTGGTGATGAAGTACGGCGACAGGTAGCCGCGGTCGAACTGCATGCCCTCGACGACGTCCAGCTCGGTGTCCAGGCTCTTGGCCTCTTCCACCGTGATGACGCCCTCGTTGCCGACGCGCTCCATCGCCTGGGCGATCATCTTGCCGATCTCGGCTTCGCCGTTGGCGGAGATGGTGCCGACCTGGGCGATCTCGTCGTTGGTCGTGACCTTCTTGGCGCGGGCCTGGATGTCGGCGACGACGGCGGCGACGGCGATGTCGATGCCGCGCTTCAGGTCCATCGGGTTCAGGCCGGCGGCGACCTTCGTCACGCCTTCGCGGACGATGGCCTGGGCCAGGACGGTGGCGGTGGTGGTGCCGTCACCGGCCAGATCGTTGGTCTTCGAGGCGACCTCGCGGACCATCTGGGCGCCCATGTTCTCGAACTTGTCCGACAGTTCGATTTCCTTGGCGACCGACACACCGTCCTTGGTGATGCGCGGAGCGCCGAAGGACTTCTCGATCACGACGTTGCGGCCCTTCGGGCCCAGCGTGACCTTCACGGCGTCGGCGAGGATGTCAACGCCACGCAGCAGCTTTTCGCGCGCGGTGGGGCCGAACTTGACGTCTTTGGCAGCCATGTCTCGATTCCTTTAACTTGTAAATTTCGAAGGATACGGGCGGAGGACTTAGGCCTCGATCACGCCCATGATGTCCGATTCCTTCATGATCAGGTAATCGACGCCTTCGATCTTCACTTCCGTGCCCGACCACTTGCCGAACAGGATACGGTCGCCGGCCTTGACGTCCAGCGCCACGACCTTGCCCGACTCGTCACGGGCGCCGGGGCCGACGGCGATGATCTCGCCTTCCTGCGGCTTTTCCTTGGCCGTGTCGGGGATGATGATCCCACCCTTGGTCTTGGTGTCGGACTCCAGACGCTTGACGACGACGCGGTCGTGCAGCGGGCGGAACTTCATGGAATGCCTCCTTGGATCAAGGCTTGGTTCTGACTGACGTGAATTGGCGCGGGCGGCGGCTGTTAGCACTCCCACCCGGCGAGTGCCAGACAGCTAATAGAAGCGGTTTGGGGATTCAAGAGGCTCATTTCGGAATTTGTCGCGAATGTTGGCAGCACTCACCGAAACATGCTGCTAACACACTGAAAGAACTTGATATTTTCCGTTGCGCCCCGCCCCGCTCCGCGGCAAGATTTCTTCAAACGGTCACGAAGGACCCGACCGTTCCGGCGCCTGCCTTCCTGCCGGGACGGCACCGGGAGGAACCGGACACCGCCAGACCCACCCGATCCCCCAACCGAACGGGAGACCGCGCATGGCCGATCTCAGCCTCCAGCTCCGCGATTTCCGCCTGACCACCGCCGAGATTCTCTATCATATGCCGGACCATCCCGGCCTGCTGCAGTGCTACCTGTGGCAGGAACTGGACCAGGCGCCGAACTATCCGGTGCTGCGCCGCTTCCTCGATTTCTGGCAGCGCAATCTGGACGGCAAGCTGCATTCGGTGCGGCTGGCGAGCCAGACTCTGATCACCCCCGGCGAGCTTCGCCACGCCGCCGCCGATTTCCGCCTTCACTGATCCCGGCCAACGCCCTTCCCTCCTGTGACTGTCGTCACAGCACCACGCTCCGGTATTCGCTAAAATTTTAGCGAATACCGGAGCTGCAGAGGTGGAGGGGACGATGGCGGCGAAGCGGAAGGCGGTGGACTGGCGGAATCGCGAGAGCCGGCTGGTGGAGGCGCTGCTGGAGGTCACGACCATTGCCGGGCTGTTCGCGCTGCTGTTCGCCCTGTTCGTGCTGTTCGGCGCCGCGCAGACGCTGACACCCTGACTCTCCGGGACTCTCCGGCAGCCCATCCGGTGGGCTTTCGCCGAATTACGACAATTTGCATTCTATCCTTCCCGTTAAGCGCGTATCTCGCATAGGATCGCTCCCGTTGCGGGCGGAGGGTGTCCGCCCGGCGCGCCAACCGGGAGTTAGCATCCATGACCACCAAGCCGGTCTGCCAAGCCGCGGTCGATCTCGTGAAGCATTTCGAGGGCCTGTACCTCAACGCCTATCTCTGCCCGGCCGGCGTTCCCACCATCGGTTACGGCCACACCGCCGGGGTGAAGATGGGCCAGACCATCACTGCCGAGCAGGCCGACGCCTTTCTCGCCTCCGACCTGACCGAGGCGGCGGGCCGCGTCGACGGGCTGGTGAAGGTGGCGCTGAACGACGACCAGCGCGGCGCCCTGTCCTCCTTCGTCTTCAACCTGGGCGCCGGCAGCCTGCAAAGCTCGACCCTGCTGAAGCTGCTGAATGCCGGCGATTACGCCGGGGCCGCCGACCAGTTCGGCCGCTGGGTCTATGCCACGGTGAACGGCAAGCCGACCAAGCTGGCCGGCCTCGTCGCCCGCCGCGCGGCGGAAGAGGCACTGTTCCAGGGCCAGACCGCCCAGCCCCAGACCGGGGTGACCACCGCCGACGGCACCGTCTGATCCGCCGCCCGGCGGGCCCCGGACGAAGGCGCCGGGCAAGAGGAGTTTGACGGGACGGGATGTTCGCACCACATTGGCGAACATCCCACCGCCGTGCTCCGGAATGCCGCCTTGACCGCCTTCGCCTCCGACAGCTTCGCCGCCTCCCCCCGCCCGAATCCGAACCGGCCGATCGCCGTCTGGCTTCTGGTCTGCGCCGCCATGGTGCTGGCCATGGCCGTGATCGGCGCCATCACCCGGCTGACGGAATCCGGTCTGTCGATGGTGGAGTGGAAGCCGCTGATCGGCATCCTGCCGCCGCTGTCCTCGGCGGAATGGAACCGCGTCTTCGACCTGTACAAGGCGACGCCGGAATTCCGCATCTACAACAGCCACATGGATCTGGCCGGCTTCCAGTCGATCTTCTGGTGGGAGTGGTTCCACCGGCTTTGGGGCCAGCTGATCGGCTTCGTCTTCCTGATCCCCTTCCTGCGCTTCTGGATGCAGGGCCGCATCTCGGCAGAGCTTTGGCCGAAGCTGGCCGGCCTGTTCCTGCTGGGCGGGCTGCAGGGCGGCATCGGCTGGTTCATGGTGAAGAGCGGGCTGGTCGATTCGCCGAACGTCAGCCATTACCGGCTGGCCCTGCATCTCAGCACCGCGATCCTGATCTATGCCCTGCTGCTGCGCACGGCGTTCGGCCTGCTCGATCCGCTGCCGCTGGCCGGCTGGCGGCCGGAATCGGCGCCGTTGCGTCGCCATGCCCGCTGGGCGCTGGGGCTGGTCGCCGTCACCATCGTCTGGGGCGCCTTCGTCGCCGGATCGGATGCCGGCTTCGCCTACAACACCTTCCCGCTGATGGCCGGCCACTGGATCCCGCCGGAGGTCGACACGCTGACCCCCTGGTGGATCAACCCGTTCGAGAACACCGCGGCGATCCAGCTGATCCACCGCGTGCTGGCGATCCTGACCGGCGTGGTGGTGCTGGTGCTGACCGCCCGTGTCCTCAATGCCCGCCTACCCGGCCGCGCCGGCCGCGCCGCTCTGGCGTCGGGTGCGATGGTCCTGCTGCAGATCGCCATGGGCATCGCCACGCTTCTGACCGTCGTGTGGATTCCCATCGCCGCCGCCCATCAGGCCGGCGCCATCCTCGTGGTGTCGATGCTGGTGTGGCTGCTGTTCGAACTGCGGTCCGTGGACTGACCGCTCCGCGTTACGCCCCTTCGGCCAGATCGTACATCGCGTCGAGGTCGGCGATCAGGACCTTGTTGCCTTCCTGCAGCGAGATCACCCCGGCCGTCTTCAGCTGGGTGAAGGTGCGGCTGACGGTTTCGGTGGTCAGGCCGAGATAGTCGGCGATGTCGGCGCGGCTCATCGGCACGAAGACCGGGTTTTCCTTGTGGCCGCGGCGGGCGGCGCGCTGCGACAGCATCAGCAGGAAGGAGCAGATCTTCTCCTTCGCCGTCTTGCGGCCGAGCAGTAGCATCTGGTCCTGCGCGGCGGCCAGCTCGTTCGACGCCATGGAGAACAGGCGCCGCTGCATCTTGGGGAATTCCTCCAGCAGCGCGTCGATCTTCTTGCGCGGGAAGCGGCAGAGCGAGGCGCTGGTCACCGATTCGGCGGTGTAGGCATAGCTGTCGTTGACGGCCAGCCCCAGGAAATCGCCGGTCACCAGGAAGCCGGTGATCTGGCGGCGCCCGTCCGGCAGCAGCTTGTACAGCTTCACCGTGCCCGAGGTGACGTTGTAGAGCGCGTCGGCGGCGTCACCCTCGGCGAACAGGGTGTGGCCGGCATCGATGCGCACATTCTGCAGAATGTCGGCAAGACGGCGCAATTCCTCGGGTTCCAGCGCGGCGCACACCGTCAGGCTGCGCACGGGACAGGCCCCGCAGGGATTCATTTCCGTCGCAGCGCTCTTATCGCGAGCGCGAACCATATCGAAGGGTGGCATGGACGAACCCAGCCTTTCATTCCGCATGCGCTCATATTGGTGGCAATCGCTCGGAATCGCAACCTCGCACGCATACGTCCCTTTCATTGCCCACACAGAATGTGGGCTTATTGCCCCCGCCCGGCCTCCGCCGGCTTGGCAGCCTCATGTCCGGCGCGGGCGGGCGGCGGCAGATCGTCGTCGAACAGCACGCGGTGGGCCGCCCCGTCCAGATCGTCGAACTGGCCGGACTTAAGCGCCCACAGAAAGGCCCCCAGCCCCAGACCGCCCAGGCTCAGCGCGATCGCGATCAGATAGAGAAGCTCGTCCATCACCCGAATCCTTACCCGAGGCTTCCCGCGCAGCGTTGTCCCGCACGGGAAGATCCTTGACGACGGCGCCGCGGGCCAGCCGCAACGCGTTGAGAATGACGATCAGCGACGAGGACGACATGGCCAGCGCCGCCAGCAGCGGCGTCAGCAGCCCTCCCATCGCGAGCGGCACGGCGCACAGGTTATACACCAGGGCGATGCCGAAATTCTGCTTCACCAGCCGGCCGGACCGACGGGAAACCTCCACCGTCTCGACGATCGGGCGCAGCAGCCGGCCCTGGAACACCACGTCGGCGGCGGTCTGGCTGACATCCACTGCGGTGGAGGGCGACATCGACACCGCGGCGGCGGCCAGCGCCGGGGCATCGTTCAGCCCGTCACCGACCATCAGCACGGTGCGGCCCTGCGCCGCCATGTCGGCCAGCGCCGCGGTCTTGTCGGCCGGCGTCTGCTCGGCCCGCCAATCGGCGATGCCCAGCCGCTCCGCCACCGCCGCCACCGCGCCCTTGCGGTCGCCCGACAGCAGCTTCACCTCCAGCCCGCGCGCCTTCAGCGCCGTCACCACCGCGGCGGCATCCGGACGCGGGGCGTCGAGGAAGACGATCCGGCGCGGCTCCTCGCCCGGACGCGCCAGCCACAGCTCCGGACCGGCGGCATCCTCGGCATCCGACGGCGCGCCGGTGAAGCGGCGGCTGCCAAGCCGCACCTCGCCGTCCGCCGTCTGCAAGGACAGGCCGGCGCCGGCGATCTCGCGCACACCGGCGGCCACCGGCACCTCCGGAGCGACGGCGGCCAGCGCGCGGGCCAGCGGATGGCGGCTGGCCGCGGCGAGCGAGGCCGCGAGAGCCAGATCCTCCGCCGGCAATCCGTCGAGCTGCGGCACCGGGCGCCCCTCGGTCAAAGTGCCGGTCTTGTCGAACACCACCGTATCGATGGCGGCAAGCCGTTCCAGCGCGGTCGGGCTTTTCAGCAGGGTGCCCTGCCGCATCAGCCGGCCACTGGCGATCACCTGCACCACCGGCACGGCCAGCGCCAGCGCGCAGGGGCAGGTGATGATCAGCACGGCGATGGCGTTCATCAGCGCGTCCTGCCACACCACCCCGCCCAGCAGCATCCAGGCGGCGAAGGTGGTCAGCGCGGTCAGATGCACGACGGGGGCGTAGAGGCGCGACACCCGGTCGGCGATGGCGACATATTTGGCGCGGCCCTGCTCCGCCACCTCCATCAGCCGGACGATCTCGGCCAGCAGCGTGCCCTCCCCCACCGCGGTGACGGTCAGGCGCAGCGGCGCGGTCAGGTTCAGGGTGCCGGCGAAGACCTGATCGCCCGGCCGCGCGGTGCCCGGCACCGTCTCGCCGGTGATCAGGGCGGTGTCGAGGTCGGACACGCCGTCGGACACCCGGCCGTCGACGGGGATGCGCTCGCCGGCGGCGACCAGGATGGTGCTGCCGGGGCCGACCTGCTCCGGCGCGACCACGGCGCTGGTGCCGTCCGCGTTCAGGATGGTGACGGCGTTGGCACGCAGGCCCAGCAGCTGTTCCGCCGCCGACCGCGCCCGGCCGCGCGCGCGCTGGTCGAGATAGCGGCCGATCAGCAGGAAGAACAGCAGCATCACCGCGCCGTCGAAATAGGCGTGCTCGCCGCTGTGGATCGTCTCGAACAGGCTCATGCCGGTGGCGAGCAGGACGCCGATGGTGATCGGCACGTCCATGTTGGTGCGGCCATGGCGCAGCGCCGACAGCGCCGAGCGCGCGAAGGGCCGCAGCGCATAGGCGATGGCCGGCATGCAGACCAGCGCCGAAATCCAGTGCATCAGGTCGCGGGTGGCGGCGCCCATGCCCTGGCTGTGACCGGCCCAGACCGACACCGACAGCAGCATGACGTTGCCCATGGCGAAGCCGGCCACCGCCATGGCGCGCAGCAGCTCCTTCTCGCTCTTGGCCTGGGCACCGCCCAGCCGTTCCGGGTCGAAGGGCACGGCGCGGTATCCCAACTGCGCCACGGTGCCGACCACCGCGTTGGCGTCGGTCTCCTCAGGCTTCCAGCGCACAGTCAGCCGGCGCGTGGTCATGTTCATGCGGGCCTGACTGATGCCCGGCTGCCGGCTGAGCGCCGATTCGATCAGCCAGACGCAGGCCGCGCACTGCATGCCGTCGACCATCAGGTGCAGGCTGCGGCTGCCGTCGGACTCCTCGCGCGCATGCGGTTCGTAATCGGCGGCCGGGGTCTCGTCGGGACGCAACGGGCGGGCGGTGGGATCGACGCTGCGGCGCTCGTAATAGCGCTCCAGCCCCAGCCCGCGGACGAGGTCGTAGGCGGCGGCGCAGCCGGTGCAGCAGAAGGGACCGGCGCCGTCACCGGCGGTCACGGCACCGGCGGTCGTCCCGTTCTGCGCGCCTTCGCCCAGCTCTTGTCCGCAATGGAGGCAGACGGTCATCTCAACGTCACCCTGACTGTCCCGGTCGCGGCGGTGTCGCCGCCGTCACTGCACCCAGACGCGCTTCTGGTCCTGATAGTCGCCGGTGGCGTGGGTGATGACGAAGCGCATGTCCCACTGGCCTTCCAGATCCAGCTCCACCGGGGCTCCATAGCGGCCCTCGCCCAGATAGGGCAGCGTCAGGCTCTTGTCGTGCCCTTCCGCGGTCGGGCGGATCATCGTCACGGAGACGGTGGCGTCCTTCAGGACATGACCCTGCTTGTCGCGCGCGGTGATGGAGATCACCGCCTTGCGCGGCTCGGTGCTGGTGAATTGCGGCTCGACCTGCCAGCCGCGCTCCGCCTGGGCGCGGGCGCCGGCGAGATCGTTGTTGTAGCCGAGACCCTTGATGAAGTGGTTCTCGGTCTCCACCCCGGTCCAGCTCGACATCGCGAAATGGACCATCACCCCGTTCACTGCCAGGACGATCATGAAGACGCCGACGAAGATCCAGGGGATGTACCATCCCGGCTGGCGCGGCGCCTTGCCACGCTTCGGGGGGACGGGGCGGTTTCCGGTGGCGGTGCTGATGCTCATGGTCGGTGGCTGCCCTTCGACTGGTCGGCTGCTTTCGATCGGCGGCGTTCGATCGACGATGTGTGTGGCCGGTCGGGAGGCACTATGGCGACCGATTGCCGCAGGTACATTGCGATGGATCAAATGACAGGAAGTTAACGAAGCGGCCGTCCGACCGCCAGTTGCGCATAAGAAAAAGGCGCCGGGGAGTGCCCCCCCGACGCCTTTCCGGTCAGTTCCGAACCGGTTCCCCGGTTGGACGGCTTACTTGCCGCCGCCCAGGTTGTGGACGTAGACCGCCAGCGACTTGATCGTCGCGTCGTCCAGACGCTTGGACCAGGCCGGCATCACGCCGGCGCGGCCGTTGGTCACCGTCTCCATCAGCGTCGCCTTGTCGCCGCCGTAGAGCCAGTTGGCTTGGCGAAGCGGTGGGGCGCCAACGCCGTCGATGCCGGCGGCAACCGCACCCTGGGCCGCGTCGCCGTGGCAGGCGGCGCAGTTCTCGTCATAGACGGTCTTGCCCTTTTCGGCCTTGCCCGCGTCGGCGGTCTTGCCGTTCAGCGACAGAACATAGTCCGTCACCTGATCGATCTGATCGCGGGTGAGGATGCCGTCCTTGCCGAAGGCGGTCATGCCGACGTTCGGGGTGCCGCGGGTGTCGCCGTCATCCGAGCGGATGCCGTGCTGGATGGTCTTGTAGATGTCGGCCGAGGCACCGCCCCACAGCCACACGTCGTCGGCCAGCGTCGGGAAGCCCTTGGCACCCTGGCCGCCGGCACCGTGGCAGGCGGCGCAGTTCTCGTTGAAGTAGGAGCGGCCGCCGGCCATCGCGAAGCCCAGCAGGTCCTTGTCCTTCTGGATTTCGTCGACCGACTTGGCGGCGATGGCGGTCAGGTACTTGGCCTGGCCGGCCTTCGCTTCCGCCAGCTTGGTGTCCAGTTCCTCGCGCTGGGAATAGCCGAGGATGCCCTTCGTGTAGGTCTTGCCCAGCGGCCAGGCCGGGTAGAACACGTAATAGGCCATCGCCCAGGCGATGCAGACGTAGAAGAGATACAGCCACCACTTGGGCAGCGGATTGTTCAGCTCGCGCAGTCCATCCCACTCGTGGCCGGTGGTCTCGACGCCGGACAGCTCGTCCTTGTAATTCTGTGCCATGGTCTAAAGCTCCTGACCATCATCCTTGAGCGGGATCTGGGCGGCGTCGTCGAAGGTGCGGCGGTTGCCGGGCCACATGGCGTAAACCAGGATGCCCGTCAGCAGCAGCATCAACCACACCGTCCAGAAGGACCGAAGCATCACCGTGATCGAATCCAAGTCCATGGATTCCTCCCCCGATTACTGCTGCAGCTGCTTGGACTGGTACTTGGTGAAGTCCACCATGGTGCCCAGCACTTGCAGGTAGGCAACCAGAGCGTCCATTTCGGTGACGGTCTTGCTGCCGGTGAAGTTCGCGACCACGGCCTTCGGGTAGCGCTTCGTCAGGCCGGCGGTGTCGCCGTCCGGGTTCTTCTGCGCTTCCAGGTCGGCCTTGGCGTTGGCGATCTGCTCGTCGGTGTAGGGCACCCCGACGACCTTCAGGGTCTTCAGGTGGTCGGCGATGTCGCCGTAGCTCAGCGGACGGTCCTTCATCCAGCCGTAGGTCGGCATGATCGACTCCGGCACGACAGCGCGCGGGTTCACCAGATGGGCGACCTGCCAGTCGTTGGAGTACTTGCCGCCGACGCGGGCCAGATCGGGACCGGTGCGCTTGGAGCCCCACTGGAACGGATGGTCGTACATCGACTCCGCCGCCAGCGAGTAGTGACCATAGCGTTCGACCTCGTCACGGAACGGACGGATCTGCTGGCTGTGGCAGTTGTAGCAGCCTTCGCGGAAGTAGATGTTCTGCCCGGCCAGCTCGAGCGGGGAGTAGGGACGGACCCCCTCCACCTTCTCGATGGTCGATTCGATCGTGAAGAGCGGGACGATCTGAACCAGACCGCCGATCGACACGGTGATCAGCACGAGCACGATCAGCAGAAGGGTGTTCCGCTCGATCAGGTCGTGGCTGAAGCCCTTTTTATCCTGAGCCATTTCTCGCATCCTTCCCTAGCGTCAGGCCGCGCCGACCGTCGCCTTGTGCGGCGTGGTGACATAGGGCTTCTCGATGCGGACATCGCCCTTCGCCGTGCGCCACAGGTTGTAGACCATGATGAGAGCGCCGGTGACGAACAGGACGCCGCCCATCGCGCGGATCACGTAGAACGGGTGCATCGCCGCGACGGTCTCCACGAAGGAGTACTGCAGGAAGCCCAGGTTGTCGTAAGCGCGCCACATCAGGCCCTGCATGATGCCCGACACCCACATGGCGGTGATGTACAGCACGATGCCGATGGTGGCGGTCCAGAAGTGGTAGCTGACCAGACGCAGGCTGTAGAGCTGCGAGCGCTTCCACAGCACCGGAACCAGATAGTAGATCGCGCCGAAGGAGATGAAGGCGACCCAGCCGAGAGCGCCGGAGTGCACGTGGCCGACGGTCCAGTCGGTGTAGTGCGACAGGGCGTTGACCGGCTTGACCGACATCAGCGGGCCTTCGAAGGTCGACATGCCGTAGAAGGCGACCGAGGTGACCAGGAAACGCAGGACCGGGTCGGTGCGCAGCTTATCCCAGGCGCCCGACAGGGTCATGATGCCGTTGATCATGCCGCCCCAGGACGGCATCCACAGCATGACGGAGAAGGTCATGCCCAGCGTCTGCGCCCAGTCCGGCAGGGAGGTGTAGTGCAGGTGGTGCGGACCGGCCCAGATGTAGAGGAAGATCAGGGTCCAGAAGTGGACGATCGACAGGCGGTAGGAATAGACCGGCCGCTCGGCGCGCTTGGGCACGAAATAGTACATGATGCCCAGGAAGCCGGCGGTCAGGAAGAAGCCGACCGCGTTGTGGCCGTACCACCACTGCACCATCGCGCTCTGCACGCCCGACACGTAGGTGTAGGACTTCATGCCGAACAGCGACACCGGAACGTTGACGTTGTTGCCGATGTGCAGGATGGCGACGGTCAGGATGAACGCCATGAAGAACCAGTTCGCCACATAGATGTGCGACTCGCGCCGCGTCATCACGGTGCCGATGAACTGGACCGCATAGAGCACCCAGACGACCGTCAGGTACAGGTCGAGGATCCATTCGGGCTCGGCGTATTCCTTGCCCTGGGAGAAGCCCAGGACATAGCTCAGCGCCGCGAGCACGATGAAGATGTTGTAGTTCCAGAAGATGAACTTCGCCAGCCCTTCGCCCCCGAAAAGATGCTGGCGGCAAGTCCGCTGGACCGAATAGAGCGAGGTGGCGAGCAGCACGTTGCCGCCGAACGCGAAAATCACGGCCGAGGTGTGGACCGGGCGCAGGCGCCCGAAGCTCGTCCACTCCAGCCCGAGATTCAGCGCCGGGAAGGCCAGCTGCAGAGCGATGAAGGTGCCGGCCAGGAAACCGACCACGCCCCAGAACACTGCAGCGATAACGAAGAGTCGGATGGCGTCCTCATTGTAACGCACGTCTTCCGACACCCGCTGGCTGCCCAGGGTGGCCCCTGAAGTCAGAGTCGCTGATGTCATACAATCTCTCCCGTTTGCCCCGGGCGGCCGTGGGGCCGCGCCTTCTGGGTTGCACCACCACTGGGTACGTACTGTTAAGGAGCGGGACAGGTTGCACTCGGCAATGCCGAAAGGGACGCCGGGCGCGCCTGTCTCCAATGGACGCCACTATGTGTATGGGGGGGTTCAGCAACATTGATCTACGTCAACGACCCTTGCGGCCCGGGGCTGCCATCGTTCAGTGTCCTTGCAATCGGCCGGACTGAAATGGACGACAGTTTCATCGCCAAACCCCTTGGTCGGCGCCAGATCGACCAGGCCTATCCGCTGGTCTGCGCCATCGCGCCGGGCCTGGGGATCGACCAATGGCGCGCATTTGCCGCAGCGCTGCTCGGCAGCGCAACCATGGGCAGCAGCCCCAAGGGCGGGAACGGGGGCGGGGGCGGTGCCGGGACGGACGGCCTGCCCGCAGCCAGGGGCATCATGACCGTGCAGAACGCGCAAGGGTACATGCACGGCCTGTTCTCCTACGCGGTCGAACCGCAGCTCCTCCATGGCCGGACGCTGTGCGTCGACAACTTCGTCGTGCTCGACCTGTTCGACATCGCCGGCCCCGCCGAGACTCTGCTGCAGGCGATGGAAGGGCTGGCCCGGCAGCTCGGCTGCACCGCCATCCACACCACCCTGCCGGAGCGCTACCTGCCCCGGGACTCCCGCCGCAACCCGATCCCCGACTGCTTCCACAGCGAAGGCCACCGGCAGGAGACCGTCCGCTTCTGCAAGGATCTGGTCGTGGTCAACGACAATGCCCCCGACCTGCCGGGCGGCGCGGTTGGAGCGGAATAGCGGCGCCGGCGGGCAAGCTCCATGCGGCCATTGCGCGCCGGCGAATTGCCGCTAGGATGCGGCCATGAGCGACACCGGCACCAAACCCGTCAAGAAATACCCGCCGATCCATTTGCAGGCCGGCCGCCAGCGGCGCGTCATGCATGGACATCCCTGGGTCTATTCCAACGAAGTCCAGATGGACAGCATCGCCAAGGCGGTGCCGCCCGGCAGCCCGGTGCGGCTTCTGGACCCCGGCGGGACGCCGCTGGGCATCTACACCTTCAATCCGCACACGCTGATCGCCGCCCGGCTGCTGTCGAACGACCCGGCGACCGTGGTGGACCACGCCTTCATCGCCGGCCGGCTGCGCCGCGCGGTGGAACTGCGCGACCGGCTGTTCTCCCGCCCCTTCTACCGCGTCGTCCATGCCGAGGCCGACGGGCTGCCCGGCCTGATCGTCGACCGGTTCGACGATGTGGTGACGGTCCAGGCCAACTCCGTCTTCATGGACAGCCGGATCGACGACATCCTGGCCGCCATCGACGAGGTGATGGCGCCGCGCGCGGTCATCCTGCGCAACGACGGCAGCCAGCGCGCGCTGGAAGGGCTGAGCGAGGAGACCCGGCTGGCCAAGGGCGAGATCGACGGCCCGATCCGGCTGGAGGAGAACGGCGTCACCTTCTTCGCCAACCCGCTGGAGGGCCAGAAGACCGGCTGGTTCTACGACCAGCGCGACAACCGCGCCTTCATCGCCTCGCTGGCCAAGGGCGGCCGGGCCATCGACTTCTACAGCTACAACGGCGGTTTCGGCATCCAGTGCGCGGTGGCCGGCGCCACCCATGTGGTCGCGGTCGACCGCTCCGCCCTAGCCCTGGAGAACGCCACCCGCGCCGCCGAGGCGAACGGCGTCGCCGACCGCTTCGAGGCGCGCAAGGCAGACGCCTTCCAGGAGATGGAACGGCTGGGCGAGGCCGGCGAGACCTTCCAGGTGGTGGTCGCCGATCCGCCGGCTTTCGTGAAGTCGAAGAAGGATCTGGCGGCTGGCACCCGCGCCTACCGCAAGATGGCGCGTCTGGCGGCAAAGATCACGGCGCCGGGCGGCTTTCTGCTCTGCGGGTCGTGCAGCCACAATGTCGATCCGCCGACCTTCGCCGAGCAGGTCGCCCGCGGCCTGCACGACGCCGGCCGCACCGGCCGCATCCTGCGCAGCGCCGGCGCCGGCCCCGACCACCCGGTCCACCCGCACCTGCCGGAGTCGGCCTATCTGAAGGCGATCGTTCTGCAGCTGGATTGATGCGAGGGGGAGGCTGCGACAGCCTCCTCACCGCTCGAACAGGCCGACCAGTTCCACGTGGGCCGACCACAGGAACTGGTCGACCGGCCAGACCTTCACCAAGCGATAGCCGCCATCCACCAGCACCCGCGCGTCGCGGGCGAAGCTGGCGGGATTGCAGGACACGCCCACCACCCGCGGCACCTTGGCTCCGGCAAGCGCCGCCGCCTGGGCCGCTGCTCCGGCGCGCGGCGGGTCGAACACCACCGCGTCGTAACGGTTGAGGTCCTTCACCCCCAGCGGGTTCTCGAACAGGTCGCACCGCTCCACCGTCAGCCGCAGCCCCTGCACCGCGCGGCCAAGCGCCGCCACCGCCGCCTCGTCGCCTTCCACCGCATGAACCGCCGCCTGTTGCGCAAGCGGAATGGAAAAGGTGCCGATGCCGGCGAACAGGTCGGCAATTCGGGACGCCTGCCCGACTCCCTCACGCACCGCGGCGACCAGCGCCGCCTCGCCCTCCGCACTCGCCTGCAGGAAGGCCCCGGGCGGCGGCTGGATCGGAACGCCTGCGAAACGGATGAAGGCCGGACGGCGGTTCGCCACCGGCTCCGCCGCCGCGCGGTCGGTGGGCTGCCAGGCGATGCGGGCGATGCGCTCCGGCTCGAAGGCGACCAGCGCCTCGCGGGCACCGCGATCCAGGCTGCGCGGCCCGACCAGCAGCAGGTCGACCCCGCCCTCCAGGTCGGTCAGCACCACGTCGGCGTCGCCGCCGTCCGGCAGGATCGCCGCCAGCACAGCGCGCAGAGGCTCCACCAGGGCGAACAGGCGGGGCGCCAGGATCGGGCACTCCTCCAGATCAACCAGCCGGTGGCTCTGCCGCTCGTTGAAGCCGAACCAGACGCGCTTGCCACGCTTCAGCGCCGCGAAACGGGCGCGGCGGCGGGCACCGGCGGGCGTACGCGCCAGCGGCTCCAACACGACGTCACCGAGCCCGACCCGCTCCAGTGCGTTGCGCACCATCCCGCTGTTCCAGGCGGCGTACGTCGCATCGTCCATCTGCTGGAGCGTGCAGCCGCCGCAGCGGCCGAAATGGCGGCAGGGCGGGGTCTGGCGGCCGGGGCCAGGCTCAAGAACCTCAAGCAGGTCTGCCCGTACGCCCTCCCCTTTCCCGTCGCCCTCGGCGACACGTACACGCACGCGGTCGCCGGTCACCGTGTAGGGCACGAACAGGCGCAAGCCCTCGGCGAACGCGATCCCGTCGCCGCGCGCACCGACGTCGGCGATGGCGACTTCCATCTCCCGCATCTCGACAGGCGGCTGGGCGGTCTTGCGGGCGGGCGGGCGTCCCTTGGCGAAGGGGCGCTTGCCGGAAGGGCGCTGGGGTGAGCGCGTCATATGTCGGGGTTCCGATGGTACGGGGCTGCGGCGCCTCCCTTTACGCCTCCAGCAGCTTGGCGCGCAACGGTTCCGGGATCGGGGTCGGGCGATGGGCCGCCTTGTCGACGATCACCGCCACCGCTTCCTGGGTGGCGATGCAGAGATCGCCCAGGAAGATGGCGCAGCCCAGCGTGATCGAACTGTTGCCCAGCCGCAGCGTTCGCGCGCCGATCCGGACCGTGTTGGGATAGAGCAGCTCCGCCTTGTATTCGATCACGCTGCGGGCCAGCACGACGGTCCACGGAACCTCGTCGGTGAAGCCGCCGACCTGATGGATCAGGGCGACGCGCGCCTGTTCGAAATAGACGCCGAGGGCATTGTTGTTGACGTGCCCCACCGCGTCGAGGTCGTTGAAGCGCACGCGCTCCTCCCACCAGAAGCGGTAGAGGTCGGGGCTGGTCAGGTCGGGCGTCCCGGTCATGCTGTCTCTCTTGCCGTATAGGTCAATGCATCTCCGGACTGTGGCGTATGGTCCGGGGCGGCGCAAGCCCGGCCTCCCGTTTCGCGGCCCCTATTTGCGGGCGCGACAGCGAATTCCCGCGCCAATCGCCGATTGGGCGTGTTATTGGAGTCGGACCAACCCTCCGCAACGGACCGGACGATGAGCAAGGACACCACCAACCAGACGGCCGAGGCGCTGTTCGAAAAGGCGCTGTCGATCGCCGAAAAGCATCTGGATGAGGCGATCAAGGAAGGTGGCCCGCTCGGCCCCTACATCGCCGTCGCCATGATCGAGGCCGCGGTGAACGCCGCCGTGGACGAGACCAGCCACGAAGACGTCATCGACATGCTGCGCGACCTCGCCGCCCAGATCGAGGCGGATGCCGACGAGGCGGAAGAGGACTGAGGATTACGCTGTTACGGCTCCTGCCTGCCGGCGCGCCTCGCGCCGGCGCAGGATCTCGTAGACCATAGCCCCCAGGACGGTCAGCGCGATCAGCACCAGCGACAGCGCGTTGACCGCCGGGGTCAGGCCGGTGCGCACCTTGGTCGCAATGTAGACGGTCAGGGTGGTGTCCAGCCCGCGCACGAACAGCGTGGTGTTGTAGTTCTCGAAGCTCTGCAGGAAAGCCAGCAGGGCCGCCGACAGGATCGCCGGCATCAGGTACGGCAGCGTGATGCGCCGGAACACCTGCCCATGGGTGGCGCCGAGGTCGAGTGCGGCCTCCTCCAGCGCCAGATCGAACCGCTCCAGCCTTGCCGAGAACAGCAGCATGGCATAGGCGGCGATGAAGCTGGACTGCGCGACCACGGTCAGGAACAGCCCGCCGCTGACCCCGAACCACTCCCGCCAGAACACCAGGGTGGAAATGCCGACGATCACCCCCGGTGTCAGCAGCGGCGACACCATCAGCGCGTAGAGGAAGGTCTTGGCCCGGCTGTGCAGCCGGTCGAGCAGCAGCGCCGCCGCCAGCCCCAGCGGCACGGCCAGCGCGATCACCCCCGCCCCGACGATCAGGCTGGTGCCCAGCGCCGCCCACATGCGCTGGTCCTCCCACAGCGCCTGGAACCAGCTGAGCGTGAAGCCCATCCACGGCGTCACGGTTGGAAAGCGGCTGCTGTTGAAGGTCGCCGCCGCCATGATGCCCAGCGGCAGGAACAGATAGCCGAAGAACAACACCAGATAGGCGCCGGTCAGCAGGCGGCGGAGTCGGGCGGCGGTCATGGGCTTACTTCGCTATATCGGCCAGCCCGACGCGGAACAGCCGCATCGCGCCGAGGATGAAGCCGATGCACAGCACCAGCAGGATGAAGGCGTAGGCCGCCCCCTGGTTCCAGTTCCCGCCCTCGAAGAACCAGTTGTAGATGATCTCGGTGAACCAGCGGCTGTTCGGCCCGCCCAGCAGCGCCGGCACGGCATAGCTGCCGGCGGCCAGCATGAAGGTCATGATGCAGCCGACGGCGATGCCCGGCTTGGCGTGCGGCAGCACGATCCGGCGGTGGATGCGCAGCCAGCCGGCACCCAAATCCCGCGCCGCCTCGATCTGGTTGCGGTCCAGCGATTCGATGGCGTTGTAGAGCGGGAAGACCATGAACAGGATGTAGACATACACCATCCCGACGATCACCCCGCCGTCGCCGCCCAGGAAACGCTGCGGCTCGTCGATGATCCCCAGCCCCAGCAGAATCGCGTTCAGCGGCCCGTTGAACGCCAGGATGATGTACCAGGAGAAGGTGCGCAGAAGCTCGTTGATCCAGAAGGGCACGACCAGCATCAGGATCAGCAGCGGCAATCGCCGTTTCGGCGCCACCTGCGCCAGATAGAAGGCGACCGGATAGCAGACCGCCAGCGTGGTCGCGGTGACCAGGGCGCTGGCCCAGATCGTCTTCAGGAAGATCGACAGATGGATGCTGTTGGTCCACAAGGTCAGGTAATTCCTGACCGTGAACACATCCTCGGGCCCGCCGATCTTGGACGGCGGCAGCGACGGCCGGAAGGAGAAGCCAATCATCATCAACTGCGGCAGCACCACCAGCAGCGCCAGCCACAGCGCCACCGCCAGCAAGATCACTCCGGTCAGAACCGGGCCGTACCGGCGAAGAACCTCCGTCATTCGGGCGCTGCTCCAGCCTGTGGGACCGGTTTGACGCCTAACATGGGGATTCCCGCCGGCGCAAGCGCGGCTATATGACGATGACGTTCAGCCGAATGGCAGACCGCTCAGCCCAGATTGTGCTTGGCCACCACCGCGGCGAAGTCGTCGCCGAAATGCTCGCCGACGCGGATGACGGAGACGCCGTACGGGATCTCCTTCAGCGACGGGTGGTCGAGGTTCAGCGAAGTCAGCAGCGCCATCGGCACATGCTGGGTCACGCTCATGGCACGCAGGCCGCGGATCAGGTCGAGGCCGGACAGCCCGTCCATCACCATAGAGGCGATGACCATGTCCGGCGGCACGCGCACGGCAAGGCTGATCGACTCGATCGGGTCGGTCACCGTCATGGTGCGGAAGCCGCAGGCCGCCAGCTCCGTCCCCAGCTTCTTGGCGACGACCTTGGACGGGGTCACCAGCATGATCTCGACGTTGCGGACATCGACGTCGGTGACCTGGAACTCATAGCGCACCGGCAGGGCGCGGATGATCCGGTTGGTCTCGGCCAGCAGCGGCTGTTCGGCGCGATCGACCAGCTCGGCGATGCGGTCGATGAAGATCTGGGCGTCGACCAGCTGCTTCTCGTCCAGCCGCTTCAGGCCGCTGAGGTAATCCTCCAGCCGGTGGGCGACGAGGCTGACGGTGGGATAGCCGAAGCTGGTGCCCATGCCCTTGAAATTGTGGGCTTCCAGCCGCAGGACGCCGATGGTGTCCGTGTCGCTGCGCTCGCCCTTCACGCGGTCCGCCAACGCCGCGTTCATCAGCTCCAGCCGATCGCGCGCGTCGTCCACGAACTCCATGCGCAAGCGGTCTTCGAGGTCGTCGGTCGACAGGGACGAGGCCATGGAGAGGATTCCGGCTGGGGAAAGGGGTACCCCGAAGGTACACCAAAACCGCACGCCGAAACAGACGCGGCGCGCCCCTATGCGATAAGGACGCGCCGCGCGAAATAAACCCTTAGATCCCGCAGGGAATCAGAGCCGGGAGAGCAGCTCCTGAAACCAGGCCAGACGCTCTTCCGTCTGGGCGATGTCGCGGTCCAGCCAGGAGGCGAAATGGCCGTCGCTGCCGACATCCGCCCGCTTCAGGTCGCCCAGCCGGGCCAGCTCGGTCTCGCTGAGCGCCACGAGATTGTCGATCTGGTCGCGCTGCGACTCGACATCCAGCAGATGCAGGAAGCGCAGCTTCAGCGCGGTGACCAGCTTGTTCAGCCCGTCGGCCGACGGCGCGCGGACATTGGCGCGCATCAGCGTGTCGAACTCCGCCCGGCCGGTTTCGGTCGGACCCAGCAAGGCGTTGTCTTCCATGCCGCTGCCGTCCAGCGCCTCGATCAGCCCCTCGTAGCGCAGCATCTCCAGCGAGGTGCCCATCAGGTCCAGCGACGGACCCATCATGCGATCGAGGAAATGACGGACGGAGCCGGCCAGATCGGCGTAGCGCAACGGACCGCCCTGGATCAGCGTGCCCAGGACGACGAGGCGCACGGCCTCCTTCGGCATCAGCGAGTTGTCACGGTACATGGCGAACCCCCTGGGCGATGCCCTGGATTGAAGGATGGACGGCAAGCACAACGACCGGCCCGCAGCAACGAAGCTGCGAACCGATCGCAACGCTATCCCTCAAAATAGGGGTGCACACGCCATCTGTCCAGAGGACAAAAGGCCCCTATCGCCAAAAGGGTCTTTCCCGGGCTTTCCAGGGGGGTGCGACTCAGGCGGCGAGACGCAGGTCCAGCCGGCTCCAGACGTCCAGCAGCGCCTCGACCAGCATGCCCATCTGCGCGTCGGTGTGCAGCGGGGTCGGGGTGAAGCGCAGCCGCTCCGTCCCGCGCGGGACGGTGGGGTAGTTGATCGGCTGGACGTAGATGTTGTGCCGGTCCAGCAGCTCGTCGGACGCGCGCTTGCAGCGGTGGGCGTCGCCGACCATCAGCGGCACGATGTGGCTGACCGACGGCATCACCGGCAGGCCGGCGTCGGCGAACATCCGCTTCAGCGTGGCGGCGCGTTCCTGGTGCTGGGTCCGCTCGGTCTGGCTGGTCTTCAGGTGACGGATGGAGGCCAGCGCGCCCGCCGCCAGCACCGGCGACAGCGAGGTGGAGAAGATGAAGCCGGCGGCGAAGCTGCGGACGCAGTCGATCAGCGCGGTGGAGCCGGTGATGTAACCGCCCTGCACACCGAAGGCCTTGCCCAGCGTGCCCTCGACGATGGTCAGCCGGTCCATGGCGCCGTCGCGCTCGGCCACGCCGGCACCGCGGGCGCCGTACATGCCGACGGCGTGCACCTCGTCGAGATAGGTCATGGCGCCGTGCTTGTCGGCGACGTCGCACAGGTCATGGATGGGGGCGATGTCGCCGTCCATCGAATAGACGCTTTCGAAGGCCACCACCTTGGGCCGGCCGGGGGCGATGCCCGACAGCAGCTCGTCCAGGTGCTTGGGGTCGTTGTGGCGGAAGATGTGCTTCTCGGCGCCCGAATTGCGGATGCCGGTGATCATCGAGTTGTGGTTCAGCGCGTCCGACAGGATCACGCAGTTGGGCAGGATCTTGCCCAGCGTGGTCAGCGTCGCGTCGTTCGACACATAGCCCGAGGTGAAGAGCAGCGCCGCTTCCTTGCGGTGCAGGTCGGCCAGTTCGCGTTCCAGCAGCACATGGTAGATGTTGGTGCCGGAGATGTTGCGGGTGCCGCCGGCGCCGGCGCCGACCTGATCCAGCGCATCGTGCATCGCCTTCGTGACGCTGGGGTGCTGGCCCATGCCGAGATAATCGTTGGAGCACCAGACCGTGACCGGACGTTCGCGCCCGTTGGAATCGCGGAAGGTCGCCGTCGGGAAATTGCCCGCATGGCGTTCCAGATTGGCGAACACCCGGTAGCGGCCGTCCTGCTTCAGGGTCGCAATCTGGTTGCGGAAGAAAGTTTCGTAATCCATCGCGCGTTCCCGTTCGCGTTCATCCACACGGTCGGCTGCACCGGTTGAAGGCATATGGGCTAGGCCATTCGGTCGGCGCATCGAATAGGATGGCATGATCCTTACCGTCACGCCACCCGGCATTGATCGAAATCAAGCCAATGTCATATGGGACCTTCGCACAAGTGGCAGGCCTCCATGTCCTGCGGATGCCGCATGTCGGCTTCCCGCCGACAGACCATCCGAACGACGATGACTTGACCGAAGCGGCAATTGTATGGGCGGGAACTTTCCGCATAACCATGGCTGCAGTCAGGGAATACGTGCGTATGCCTGCGCCGCTCCCCCGGCGGCCAGAACCGGTTGTAGCGCACGCACCGGAACGTCCCAGGGTTGTGGTATTTTTCAACAAATCCGCTGAAGGAGAAAACTATCACTGCCATCATCTCTCACGGGCATGCCAGCAGGGAGGGCAAGATGGCGAAGCGGATCGTCCTGTGTTTCGATGGCACCTGGAACACGCCGGGCAGCGGCGACAACCCTGATAACAACAGGCAATCGACCAACGTCTGGAAATTCTATAAATCGGTACGGCCCGGCGGCGCCGACGGTACGACGCAATTCAGCTTCTACGACCCCGGCGTCGGCGCCGACGAGAAGGGCAACATCGTCCACGACTGGCTCAACCATATCTTTGGCGGCGCCTTCGGCCTCGGGTTGGACCAGAAGATCAAGGACGGCTACCGTGCCCTCGCGTCCAAGTATGAGGACGGTGACGAGGTCTTCATCCTCGGCTTCTCTCGCGGCGCCTACACCGCCCGCAGCCTGGTCGGCCTGATCCGCAACGCAGGACTGCTGCCGTCCACCAAGCTGGACCTGATCGACGACGCCTATGCCTTATACCGCAAGCGCGACGACGGCCCGGACGTGGAAGAGGCGACACGGTTCCGCGAGGACAACGGTTCGCGGCTGATCAAGATCCATTTCCTCGGCGTCTGGGACACGGTGGGTGCATTGGGCATACCGCTTGGCATCTGCGAACATCTGGACGAGAAGCTTTACGGCTTCCACGACACCGAACTCAGCGGACAGGTCCGCAACGCCTTCCAGGCGCTGGCGATCGACGAGCACCGCAAGACCTTTGCCGCCTCCGTCTGGGACCCGAAGGACAAGCCGCAACAGCGGGTGGAGCAGCGCTGGTTCGTCGGCTGCCATTCGAATGTCGGCGGCGGCTATGCGGACGACCAACTGTCGGACATCGCACTGAAATGGATGATGGAGCGGGCCGCCGAGTGCGGACTGGCGCTTGATCCCGAATGGATGCCCCAGGTAACGCCCGACAATGCGCTGGGCACCATCGTCGACTCCTATGCCCAGTTCCTGGACGGCCTCGGCAAGCTGGCGGAGCCGCGCTATTACCGCCCGGTCTGCGTCCTGCCCTACAGCGAGGAGAACCTGCACGAGTCGGTGCCGCAGCGTGCAACCGGCAACTTGGGCTATGCCCCGCCCAATGTCGGCTTCCGCAAGGCGCTGGTCCAGTTCGGCACCGTACAGGCACAGGAGCCGGCCCCGGCCGGCTGAGCGGAAGTGCCCAACGAAAAACGGGGCGGAGCCGTCCTCCGGCGCCCGCCCCGTTTCCCGGTAGCTCGATCGGTCCTTACTTGGTGCCGAACATGCGGTCGCCGGCGTCGCCCAGGCCGGGGACGATGTAGGCGTCCTCGTTCAGGTGGCTGTCGAGCGCGGCGGTGAAGACCTTCACATCCGGGTGCGACTCGTGGAAGCGGCGCACGCCCTCGGGCGCGGCGACCAGCGCCATGAAGCGGATGTTGTCGTCGTCGACGCCGTGACGGTTCAGCACGTCGCAGGCATGGGCGGCGGAGTTGCCGGTCGCCAGCATCGGATCGACGACGATGAACAGCCGCCCTTCGGCCGGCGGCAGCTTGACCAGATATTCGTGCGGCTGCTTGGTGTCATGGTCGCGATAGAGGCCGATATGCCCCTCGCGCGCCGACGGCACCAGTTCCAGCAGCCCGGCCGACATGCCGAGCCCGGCGCGCAGAACCGGCACGACCGCCAGCTTCTTGCCCAGGATCACCGGCGCGTCCATCGGCTGCAGCGGCGTCTCGATCCGCTCGGTGGTCAGCGGGATGTCGCGCGTCAGCTCATAGCCCATCAGCAGCGAGATCTCGCGCAGCAGGGTACGGAACCCGCCGGTCGATCGTTCCTTGTTCCGCATATGGGTCAGCTTGTGCTGGATCAGCGGATGGTCGAGGACGAACAGGTTGGGAAATTCGGGCAGGGTGCGCATGGAATCCGGATCACGGCTGACGGTAAGGTTATCGCGATCCTAGCGCGTCAGGGGGGCCTGGGCCAAGGGGGCTGACCGGCGGGCGTCGAACCGAACCACCATCGAACGAATCGCCGGCTTTGCCTTTCAGCCTTGCCGCCGCATGAACTCGGCGAAAAGCGGCACGCTGAAATCCAGATATCCATGGTCGGAACTGAAGACCATGCCTTTTGAAATAATGCTTGCCCGGGCCGGTCCCAGGGATTTTTGAGAACGCCCCATCGACTTGGCAATGTCCGCCATTGCGTAGGGACCATCGCCGAGTTGCGCCATCGCCTTGACAAACTGGACCTCAGCCTTCGTCAGGCGATCGATCCGAACCTTGAAGAATCCCTCGTCCAGCCGCGCGAGTGTTTCCCCATAGGAACGCTCGACATCGGCGTCGGTGATTTCCGGCCCCTCCGAATTGTCCCATACGACCGAGGCCAATTCCTGGATGAAGAAGGGATAGCCCTTCGTTCGCTCATAGATAGCCTGCAGTGCTTCCGGTGTGATCGAGGCGTCTTCTTCAAGAACCGGCTTTTCGACGGCTTGGCCGGCGGAGACCGGATCAAGTGCTCCCACCGACGGGTATTGAAACAGCCGTTCCGCGTATGACTTGGCCTCTCCCGCCAAACGGGCGATTTGCGGAAGACCGGCACCGACCATCAGGACGGGCAGGCCATCCTGCGACGTGCGATGCAACGCGACAATGAGCGCAGACAGATCGGCGTCGGACAGGTATTGGACCTCGTCGATCAGAAGCAGCCAGCCACGCCCCGCGGCTTGGGCAGCCTTCCCGATCAAGGTGAACAGGTCCGGCAGATCGTACTGGAGGTCGCCTGTCTCAGCCAGCCCGGGTTCAGGCTCCACCCCCACCTCGACACCGGCCATCTCGATCTTGAAGATCGACGCGAAGTTTCGCAGACCTTTGAGACCGCGTGTCGCAAGATGCTTTGCCGCCTCCACACCCGACAGCGACCTCATGACTTTCCGCATTTCCGGGAAAATCAGGCGGGCGAGGCTTTCCCCTTCCGGAGACTCGGCTCGGGAGACGAGCAACCCCTCCCGTTCGGCAATCCGGCCGATCTCATTGAGCAGCACGGTCTTTCCAACGCCGCGCAGGCCCAGCAGCATGATCGGACGCGCATTTCGTCCGTTCACGGCCCGGCCGCAGGAGATCTTCGCCATATCGAGAATGGCGGATCGGCCAGCAAGTTCCGGAGGACGGCTGCCCGCCCCCGGTGCGAATGGATTGCGATAGGGATCCACTGGGACTCCGCAAAGCATGCGATAGCTAGCGGTTTATAGCGAAGTCTAGCGCCGGGAACTAGACTTTCCTAGTCATCCCTAGACATGTCCGGAGCGCCAAAGCTGAAACCCAGGTGACGGGCGACCCGGACATGCGGGAAATGGCCGAGCTACCCCCGCCCCGCCTTCGCCGCCGCCGGCTTCGGTTCCGGGCGGTCGATGCCGTAGCGGATCACGCGGTTGCGGCCGGAATTCTTCGCCTGATAGAGCGCGCGGTCGGCGCAGACCACCAGATCGTCGACGGTCAGGTCGGACACCGCCTCCACCAGCCCGAAGGACGCGGTGACAGGGATCATCCGGCCGTCGGGCAGCACCACCGGCGAGCGCATCAGGTCGACGCGCAGCCGTTCGATCACCTCATAGCCCTCGTCCAGCCTGGTTTCCTTCAGGCAGACCAGGAACTCCTCGCCGCCCATGCGGAAGGCCTCGTCGAAGCTGCGGACGCCGCGGCTGATGACGGCGGCGGTGGCGGCCAGCACCCGGTCGCCGATGTCGTGGCCGTAGCTGTCGTTGATGCCCTTGAACTTGTCGATGTCGCACAGCGCGACGCAGAAGGGCTGGCCGGTGCGGCGATAACGGTTGTGCTCGCGCTCCAGCGCCTCGCCCATGCCGCGCCGGGTGCGCAGGCCGGTCAGCGGGTCCAGGCCGGAGGCGGCGGCGGCGAAGGCGCGCTCCATCCGGCGCAGGTGCAGCATGAATTCTTCGAACCGGCCGACCACCCCCTCGAACTCGGCCTCGGTCGGCAGCTCGCCGCCGGACGCCTTCAGCAGGATCAGCCGGGCCTGCCGGTGCATCTGCTCGTGCAGGGTCGCCAGCTTCTGCACCGCCGGCTGCTGCAGCAGGTCGTCGCGGCTGGCGGCCTGACACCAGGCCTGGAAGGAGGCCGGGGCCGACGACCGCTCCCCGCCACGCCCCTCACGGTAGAAAACGGCGCGCTGCCACTGGCCGATCCAGCGCAGATGCTCGTCGAGCACGGCGCCGAGCGCCTCGGTTGTGGACGGAGTGGTCGAATCGCTCATGGGCGCATCCTACCCGACGGCGCAAGGTCCCGCCATGCGACCAAGATAAGCCGTAGCATTCGTCTAAAACAGGGTGCTTTCGCCGAAAAACGGCCTCAAAGCGCGGCCACCGCCGACAGGAAGGCACGGACCAGCGCCGGGTCCTTGTGGCCGGGGCGGTCCTCCACGCCGGACGACACGTCGACCTCGCTGGCGCCGGTGACCCGGACCGCCTCGGCGACATTCTCCACCGTCAGCCCGCCCGACAGCATCCAGGGGCGCGGCCAGCTGTGCCCGGCCAGGATCGTCCAGTCGAAGGCGATGCCGTTGCCGCCGGGCAGCGCCGACACCTTGGCCGGCGGCTTGGCGTCGAACAGCAGGCGGTCGGCGACCTCTGCCGCCTCCATCGCCGTGGTCAGATCTTCCGGCCCGCCGATCTTCACCGCCTTCATCACCGGCAGGGCGTAGCGGCCCTTGATCTCGACGATGCGGCGCGGCGTTTCGGCGCCATGCAGCTGGATCAGGTCGAGCGGCACCTGCCCGGTGACATGCTCCAGGAACTCGTCGTCGGGATCGACGAACAGCCCGACGGAGCGCACGCCGGTCGGCAGCAGCCGCGCCAATTCCGCCGCCATCGGCGGGGCGATGGCGCGCGGGCTGCGCGGGTAGAAGACGAAGCCGACATAGCGCGCTCCGCCGGCGACGGCGGCGCGCAGGCTTTCGGGCTCGCTCAGCCCGCAGATCTTGGCGGCGACGGTCATGCGGTCCCCTCAATTTCGGCGACGATGCGGCGGGCGGCGGCGGCCGGATCGGCATCGGCGGTGATCGGCCGGCCGATGACCAGATGGTCGGCGCCGGCGGCCAGCGCCTCCGCCGGGGTCATGATGCGCTTCTGGTCGTTGGTGGCGGCCCAGGCCGGGCGGATGCCGGGCACCATCAGGATGAAGTCCGGACCGCAGGCCGCCCGCACCAGCGCCACCTCGGCCGGCGAGCAGACGACGCCGTCCACCCCCGACGCCTTGGCGAGCTTCGCCAGCCGCACAACTTGCTCCGCCACCGGCACCGACTGGCCGACGGCGCCCAGATCGCCCTCGTCCAGGCTGGTCAGCACGGTGACGGCCAGGATCTTCGGCCGGTCGGCCCCGGCGGTCGCTGCCGTCTCCGCCGCCGCGCGCATCATCGCCGGCCCGCCGGCGCTGTGGATGGTCATGAAGGCCGGCGTCAGCGGCAGCGCCGCGCGCACGCCACCCGCCACCGTGTTGGGGATGTCGTGCAGCTTCAGGTCGAGGAACAGCGGCGGCCCGTCCTCCCCCACCACGGCGCGGACGCCGGCCGGCCCCTGGGCGATGAAGAACTCCAGCCCCAGCTTGATGCCGCCGACGGCCCCCGCCACCTGCCCGGCGATGCGGCGGGCGGCGTCGATCTCGGTGGTGTCGACGGAGCAATAGATGCGCGAGGCTGGCGCGGTCATGGGAATACGGTCTCCAGAACCCGGATGCGAATGGTCCGGCACCCTAGCAAGGGAAGTCGCCGCGCGCCAGTTTCAACCCCTCCGCTCCGCCATCCACTGCTCTGCCGTCCACCGCTCCAGCGCCGCGAACAGCGCGGCGGCGGTGGCGCAGGCGGTGGCGAGGGCGGCGGGGTCGGCAAGCTCCTCCTCCAGCCGCCCCATCAGCGCCTTCCAGGCCCCGGCCATGTCCAGCCCGTCCGACGCCAGGAAACGGGCGCCGCGCCGGGCGTCGTAACCCAGCGCGCGGGTGATCCCCGGCAGCATCGCCCGCCCGCCATGGGCGGAGCCGTCCAGCACATAGCGTGCCGCCAGCCGCGCCGGCGCGCTGTCCAGCGGCGGCAGGTCCGTCATCTCCGCCAGCCTGTCCGGATCGGTGCCGAGAACCCGCAGATCCTCGCGCAGCAGCGCCAGCCGCGCCGCGCCCCGCACCTCCCCCAGCGCCCGCTCGACCGGCGCGTTGAAGCCGTAGAGCACGGCCAGCGCGCGGGCATACTCCTGTTGCGTGATGTCCGGCCGGACCAGCGGCTGCAACACCGCGGCCTTGTCCAGCCGGTCGTGACTCTCCCGCGTCGCAGCGCGCAGCGCCTGCCTTGCCGGTCCCATCAAACGTGCTCCGCGCTTCCGCTCAGGTCGAGGCCAGCACGCCGGACAACGGCGCGGGTCCGCCGGTGGACGCTTGGCTTGCTTCCTGCTGCCGCGTCCACAGGGCGGCGTAGGCGCCGCGGGCGGCCAGCAGGTCGGCATGGTGGCCGCGCTCGATCACCCGGCCGGCCTCCAGCACCAGGATCTCGTCGGCGTCGATGACGGTGGACAGCCGGTGGGCGATCACCAGCGTGGTGCGGCCGCGGCTGACCTCGCGCAGGTTGGCCTGGATTTCGCGCTCGGTGTGGGTGTCGAGCGCGCTGGTCGCCTCGTCGAACAGCAGGATCGCCGGGTCCTTCAGGATGGTGCGGGCGATGGCGACGCGCTGCTTCTCGCCGCCGGACAGCTTCAGCCCGCGTTCGCCCACCGTGGTCTGGTAGCCGTCGGGCAGCGCCATGATGAAGTCGTGGATGTGGGCCAGCCTTGCCGCCCGCTCCACCTCCGCCGGGCTGGCGCCGGGGCGGCCATAGGCGATGTTGTAGAAGACGGTGTCGTTGAACAGCACGGTGTCCTGCGGGACGATGCCGATGGACGCCCGCAGCGAGGACTGGGTGACGTCGCGGATGTCCTGCCCGTCGATCAGCACCCGGCCGCCGTTGACGTCGTAGAAGCGGAACAGCAGCCGGCTGATGGTGGACTTGCCCGCCCCCGACGGGCCGACGATGGCGACCGTCTTGCCGGCCGGCACGGTGAAGCTGACATCCTTCAGGATCGGCCGGCGCGGGTCGTAGCCGAACTCCACCCCCTCGAAGCGCAGTTCCGCGCCATCGACCGCCAGCGGCTTGGCCTCGGGGCCGTCGGCCACCTCGCGATCGACCGCCAGCAGCGTGACCATCGACTCGATGTCGATCAGCGACTGCTTGATCTCGCGATAGACGACGCCGAAGAAGTTCAGCGGCTGGTAGAGCTGCAGCAGATAGGTGTTCACCAGCACGAAGTCGCCCAGCGACATGCTGCCGTCGACGATACCCTTGGCGGCCATGCCCATCACCACCGCCAGCCCCAGCGAGATGATCGCCGACTGCCCGACATTCAGCAGCGACAGGCTCTGCTGGCTGCGCACCGCCGCCTTCTCGTAGCTCTGCAGGGCGCCGTCGTAGCGGCGGGCCTCATGCTCCTCGTTGCCGAAATACTTGACCGTCTCGTAGTTCAGCAGGCTGTCGATCGCCTTGGTGTTGGCCTTGCTGTCGGTGTCGTTCATCAGGCGGCGGAACTTGATGCGCCATTCCGACACGAAGAAGGTGTAGAGGATGTAGCCCATCACCGTGACGAAGGTCGCCAGCGCGAACCAGACGCTGAACAGCTTCCACAGCACGGCGCAGACCAGCGCGATCTCCACCAGCGTCGGCACGATGGAGAACAGCGTGTAGCGCAGCAGCGATTCGATGGCGCGCGTTCCGCGTTCCAGCGAGCGGGTCAGGCCGCCGGTCTGGCGTTCCAGATGGAAGCGCAGAGACAGCGCGTGCAGGTGCCGGAACACCGACAGCGCCACCCGGCGGATGGTCCGCTGCGCCACGGTGGCGAAGACGGCGTCGCGCAGCTCGGCGAAGATCAGCGAGGTCACGCGGGCAAGGCCGTATGCGACGATCAGTCCCAGGGGGATGGTCACCGCCGCGCCCGGCCCGACACTCCCGCCCGCAGAGGCAGGCGTCAGCGCGTCCACCGCATGCTTGTAGAAGATCGGCACATAGACGTTGGCGACCTTGGCGCCGATCAGCAGCAGCATCGCCGCCACCACCCGGATCCGCGTTTCCAGGGAATCGCTGGGCCAGATATAGGGCGCCAGCGAGCGCATCGCGGCGCGCAGGTCGCCGGACGGGCGGGTGAAGGCGCTGTTTTCGGAGGTCGGCGGAAGGCTGCGGCGCATCGGCTTCTTCGGTGGTCTCTGCGGGTTTCGGGAAACCAGCCCAGGGAATGGGCCAGACCATGGCGCCGCCCCGAAATGCTGTTCAGGCGACCTAACCTAGGGACCGGTGCGGCATCGTCAAAGCCCCGCGCCGCGACTTTGACACGATTTTGCCGCGGCCCAGGGACGCTTTCCCTGCATTTCCTTGCGCCATGGCAACGGACTGGAAACCATCTTCCTCTACCCTGCCGGGCGTATCGCGTTCGATCCGCACCGCAGACCAAGGCATTTGACCATGCAGAACGCCAGCTTTGCCGGCCGATTCAAGGTGGGCACCCGCATCCAGGTGGGATTCCTTCTGATCCTCGTCCTCCTCGCCCTGGTGGCAGCACTCGGCGTACGGTCGCTGTCGACGGTGGAGGACGGATTCACCCGCTATGGGTCGGTTTCGGACAACTCGATCCGGATTTCCGACATCGACAGCCTGGTCGCGAACATGCGGCGCAACGTGGTCAACTATTCCTTTTCCGGCAACGACGCGCTGATCGCACCGACCCAGGCGCAACAGAGGACGCTGGGCGAGATGCTGCGTGCCGCCCGCGACGCGACGCTGGACGATGGCCGCCGTGCCAACATCGAGCGGATGATCCAGAAGATCGACGGTTACAGCGCCAATTTCAGCCAGCTGGTCAAGGCGCGCGAACTGCGCGACCGGCTGGTGCCGGAAGAGCTGATGCCGCTGGGCATGAAGGCGCGCGAAGCCTTGAGCCAAGTGATGACCACGGGAATCGCGGCCGGGAACTTCGAAGCCGCCGCCCACGCCGGACAGGCGCAGGAAACGCTGATCCTTGCCCGCCTGGGCTCGCAGCGCTTCCTGACCGAGCCGTCGGCCAAGGCCGCGGACGAGGTGCGCGGCCAGATGGACGGCTTCATCAAGGCCGCCCGCAAACTGGCCGATACCCTCACGGATCCGGCGCACAAGCGCGCTGCCGAAGAGGCTGCCCAGATTGCCGGCCGTTACCTGGAAAGCTTCAACCGCGTCGTCACCGCCGTGAACGAGGCCCAGACGCTGGCCTTCACCACCATGAGCGCGGAGGCGGAGGAGTTCGGCGATCTGGTGACGAAGACCGTCGCCGCCCAAAGCGAAGTCCGCAAGGCGATGCTGACCGGCGCGCAGAACGACATGGAGACCACCACCAAGTTGCTGATCGGCATGGCTGTGGGCGCCTTCGTGCTCGGCATCCTGGTGGCGCTGATCACCGCGCGCTCCATCGTCCGTCCGGTGGTGCAGATGACCGGCACCATGACGGAGCTGGCCGCCGGCAACCTCGCCGTCGACGTGCCCGCCCTGGGGAACCGCGACGAGATCGGCAGCATGGCCAAGGCCGTGCTGGTGTTCAAGGACAACGCCGTCGAGAAGAAGCGGATGGACGAGGCGGAGCGCGAGCGGCTGGAGGCCGAGCGCCGCGCCGCCGAGGCCCAGCGCGCCCGCGAGCAGGCCATCGGCGAGGAGATCGCCGGCCTGATCGACGCCGTGTCGAAGGGCGACCTCGATCGCCGCATCGATCTGGCCGGCAAGGACGGCTTCTACAAGACCATGTCGCAGGGCATCAACCGCCTGACCGACACGGTGGAGGCGGTCATCGCCGACCTGGGCGAGGTGTTGAGCGCGCTGGCCCAGGGCGACCTGAACCGCCGCGTCACCCGCGACTACCAGGGCGCCTTCGAGCGGGTGAAGACCGACGTCAACGCGACCTCCACCCGGCTGGCCGAGATCGTCGGCCAGATCACCCAGGCGGCCGAGACCATCGCGGCCGCCGCCGCCGAGGTGTCGCTGGGATCCTCCGACCTCGCCGACCGCACCGAGCAGCAGGCCTCCTCGCTGGAGGAGACCGCGGCCAGCATGGAAGAGCTGGGGGCGACCGTGCGCTCCAACGCCGAGAACGCCCAGCGCGCCAACGTGATGGCGGCCCAGGCCCGCGGCTCCGCCGAGTCGGGCGGCGGCGTCGCCGGCTCCGCCATCGAGGCGATGCGCCGGATCGAGGAATCGAGCCGCAAGATCACCGACATCATCGGCGTCATCGACGAGATCGCCTTCCAGACCAACCTCTTGGCGCTGAACGCGGCGGTGGAGGCGGCGCGGGCCGGCGACGCCGGGCGCGGCTTCGCCGTGGTGGCGCAGGAGGTGCGGCAGCTCGCCCAGCGCTCCGCCCAGGCGTCGAAGGAGATCAAGGGCCTGATCCTGGACAGCGACGCCCAGGTGAAGGACGGCGTCGATCTGGTCAGCAAGGCCGGCGACGCGCTGCAGGGCATCGTGTCCGGCGTGCAGCAGGTGGCGACCCTGATCGCCGAGATGGCCTCGGCCTCGGCCGAGCAGGCGACGGCGCTGGACGAGATCAACTCGACCGTCGCCAACATGGACGAGATGACCCAGAAGAACGCCGCCCTGGTGGAGGAGACCACCGCCGCCGCCCAGGCGATGAGCGGTCAGGCCGGCGACCTGAAGTCTCTGGTCGGCTTCTTCAAGTTCGAACAGGCGGCCGGCTATGGTTATGCCGCGGCTCCGCGCGCGCCGGTCGCCGTCCATGCCGCTGCCCACACCGCCCAAACGGTCGCCACCACCCGCCGCGCCGCAGCGGCCCCCACCCGCGCCTCCGCCAAGCCGACCGCCAAGCCCGCCGCGCGCGGCAACGGCGCCGCCCACATGGTCGCCACGGCCAAGCCGTCCGCCCGCACCGACTCACCCGCGCGCGGCGCCACCGCCGTTCCGGTCCTGAAGCACAGCAGCGGTGACGACGACGACTGGAAGGAGTTCTGAGCGGCCCGCTTGGGCAGAGCCGGTCTGCGCTTTTTCGCTAAAAGCCCGAGTTAACGTTTCGGTGGGGATTGCGTGCTGCAATCTCCACCGATTTCGTTTCAGCCTGTGGTTTTCAGGAGGACGTCATGTCCCGCCGCCCCACCCCGCGCCGCCTTCTCCCGCTCGCAGCCCTGTTGCTGCTGGGCGCTTCGCTGAGCGGCTGCGGTGCCGTCACCGGCGTGGCCAGCGGCGCCGCCAGCATCGCCGGCACCGCCGTGGATGTCGTCGGCACCGTGGCGGAAACCTCCGTCGACGTGGTGACCTCGCCGCTGCGGTAAGGCTTCGCCTACCCCACCACCATCGCCGCCAGCGTCTCCAGCCGGTCGGCCTCATGCGCCGGCTTGTCCCAGCGGATGCGATGGATGCGGGGGAAGCGCATGGCCAGCCCGCTCTTGTGCCGGGTCGACGGGTGCACGCTGTCGAAGGCGACCTCCAGCACCAGCCCGGCCTCCACCTCGCGCACCGGGCCATAGCGGCGGGTGGTGTGGTTGCGCACCCAGCGGTCCAGCTCGATCAGCTCGGCGTCGGTGAAGCCGGAATAGGCCTTGCCGACCGGCACCAGCTCCTCCCCGCGCCAGACGCCGAAGGTGTAGTCGGAATAATAGCTCGACCGCTTCCCGTGGCCGCGCTGGGCGTACATCATCACGGTGTCGAGCGTCAGCGCCCCACGCTTCCACTTGAACCACGGCCCCTTCGGCCGCCCGGCCAGATAGGCGCTGTCGCGCCGCTTCAGCATCAGCCCCTCGATGCCGTTCTCCCGCGCGCCCTCGCGCAAGGCGACCAACTCGTCCCAGGCCGTGAAGGGCACCATCGGCGACAGATCCATCCGCCGCGGCTGCACCGCCTCGAACCAGCGCTCCAGCCGGGCGCGCCGCTCGACGAAGGACAGCCCGCGCAAATCCTCCTCGCCGTCGAACAGAATGTCGTAAAGCCGCACCCAGGCCGGCCCGTCGCGCAGCATCTGCGCCGTCACCGTCTTGCGGTTGAGGCGCTGCTGCAGGTCGTTGAAGGGCGCCACCACCCCGTCGCGCGCCACCAGCAGCTCGCCGTCCAGCACGGCGTCGAAGCTCATGTGATCGACGATATCGGGAAAAGCCCCCGACACGTCGTCGCCGGTGCGGCTGTAGAGCCGCCGCTCCCCGCCGCGCGCCACCATCTGGACGCGGATGCCGTCCCATTTCCATTCGGCGGCATAGGCGGCGGGATCCAGCCCGGCGCGGTCCTCCTCCTCCAGCGGGTGGGACAGCATCATCGGACGGAAGCCGGCGCCGGCGCCGGTGGCCGGTTGCTCGGCCCGCCCCTCCAGCCAGGCGAACAGCTCTGTGTAAGGGACGGTCAGCCCGTGCCAGACCTCCTCCACGTCATCGACGCTCACCTCCGGCCGGACAAGCCTGCCCCATTCCGCCAGCGCCGTCTTGGCCAGCCGAGCCGACACGCCGATGCGCAGCGCCCCGGTGATGAGCTTCAGCAGGGCGAAGCGCCCCGACGAGTCGAGCGTGTCGAGCCAGCCCTCCACCAGCCCGATCACCTGCCCGCGCTTGGCGGCCCGCAGCCCCTCCACCACCTCGTCCAGGCTCGGCGGCAGGCTGTTGGCTCGCTCGGGCCGCTCCGGCCAGATCAGCGCCACCGTCTCCGCCAGATCGCCGACATAGTCGTAGGACAGCGCCAGCAATTGCGGATCGACCCGCGTCGCCGCCAGTTCGCGGATCGCCGCCGGCTTGGCCTCGCGGAAGCTCAAGGCCCCGGTCAGCGCCGCCAGCGCCCAGCCGCGCTCGGGGTCGGGCGCGGTGGCGAAATGCTCGACCAGCAGGCGGATCTTGCCGTTGCGCGACGGCATGAAGACCAGCGCGTCGATCAGCGCGGCAAAGCGGTTCACGACGCCTCTCCTTCCCCGGCCTTCTCCGAAATCCCTTCCGAATCCTCATCCTCGAAACCGATCAGGGCCAGCGCGCGGGCGCGGATGCCGCGGCTGGTGGCGTAATGGACCAGCGCCTCCTCCCGGCCATGGGTGACCCAGACCTCCGGCGCGCCGACGTCCTCCAGCGTCTGGCACAGCTCATCCCAGTCGGCATGGTCGGAGATGACCAGCGGCAGCTCGACACCGCGCTGGCGGGCACGCTGGCGCACCCGCATCCAGCCCGACGCCACCGCCACCACCGGATCGGCCAGCCGCCGCGCCCAGCGGTCGGCCACCGCCGCCGGCGGAGCCAGCACCAGCGCGCCCTTCAAATCCTCTTTCGCCGCGACGGTGGCCGGCCGCAACTCGCCCAACTCCACCCCCAAACTGCTGTACAGCCGGCACAGCGGCTCCAGCGCGCCATGCAGCCAGATCGGCCGGTCATATCCCGCCGCCCGCAGCAGGGTGATCAGCCGCTGGCATTTGCCGAGCGCATAGACGCCGACGACATGGCTGCGCTCCGGGAACAGCGCCATCGAATGGAGCAGCTTCTGCACCTCCTCCAGGTCGGGCGGATGGCGGAACACCGGCAAGCCGAAGGTCGCCTCGGTCACGAAGACGTCGCAGGGCACCGGCTCGAAAGCTGCGCAGGTGCGGTCGAGCCGGCGCTTGTAGTCGCCCGACACCACCACGCGCGACCCGGCATGCTCCAGCACCACCTGCGCGCTGCCCAGCACATGGCCAGCCGGCACCATCCGCACCCTGACGTCGCCGATGGTCAGCCCCTCGCCATACTCCAGCGGCTGCAGGTTTCCTCCCACCCCCTCCCCCATCCGCTGGCGCATGATGGCGAGCGTGCCGGGAGTCGCCAGCACATGGCGGTTGCCAGGCCTTGCGTGGTCGGAATGGCCGTGGGTGACGACCGCGCGCTCCACCGGGCGCACCGGGTCGATGTAGAAGCCCCCCGGCTCGACATAGAGCCCCTCGGGAAGGACCTTGATCCACCGGTCGGGGTGGGGACGATCTGGATTGGACCCAGCCTGATTGGATTGGTGTGCAGCGGACATGCGTCCTAATATAGGGCGCGACAACCGGAGACCCAGCGCATGCACCCGATCCTGCTGCCGACCCCCGAAATCGCCGACGCGCTTGCCGCGAGCCGCCCGGTGGTGGCGCTGGAATCGACGGTGATCTCCCACGGCATGCCCTATCCGCAGAATCTGGAGACCGCCCGCGCGCTGGAGGCGGAGGTGCGGGCCGCCGGCGCCATCCCCGCCACCATCGCGGTGATGGACGGGCGCATCCGCATCGGGCTGGACGACACGGCGCTGGAACGGCTGGCCACCGCAGGCCACAAGGCGCGCAAGCTGAGCCGCCGCGACCTGCCCATCGCCATCGCCACCGGCGGCATCGGCGCCACCACGGTGGCGGCGACGATGATCGGGGCGCGGCTGGCCGGCATCTCCGTCTTCGCCACCGGCGGCATCGGCGGCGTCCATCGCGGGGCGGAGACCAGCTTCGACATCTCCGCCGACCTCAACGAGCTGGCCCGCACCTCCGTCTGCGTGGTCTGCGCCGGCGCCAAGTCGATTCTCGACCTGCCCAAGACGCTGGAGGTGCTGGAAACCCGCGGAGTCCCGGTCCTGGGCTTCGGCACGGACGAATTTCCCGCCTTCTACAGCCGCCGCAGCGGCCTGCCCGTCGATCATCGCTGTGACAACGTTCAACAGGTGGCAGACATCCTGCGGGCGAAATGGCAGCTTGGCCTGGAAGGCGGCGTGCTGCTCGCCAACCCCATCCCACCGGCCGACGAGCTGGACGCCGACCTGATGGAAGCAGCGGTCACCCAGGCGCTGGCCGATGCGGAAGCCAACAATATCAAGGGGAAGGACATCACCCCCCACCTGCTGGCGGCGCTGGAGCGCATCACCGGCGGGCGCAGCCTGACCGCCAACATCGCGCTGATCCGCAACAACGCGCGGGTCGCGGCGGGGGTCGCCGCCGCCCTTGCCGCTCCCTAGAACCGAACGGATAAGCCTACTCCTGCGGTGGTAAGGCTTTAGCCCCGGGGCCGGCTTAAGACCCCGTTAACCGCCTGCGCGCAAATCTGTCGTCATCGAACGAGCGGAGGCTTCAATGCGCGCACCCAGCAGCACCTCGACCCTGGTTTCCCGGATGATCGCGATGGCCGGCCAAGGCGACGAGGCGGCGGGCGTTGCGGAGATGAAGGAGCCGGCACACGTCAAGCGCATCGTCTGGGCCTCCCAGGCGGCCAAGCTGCGCGTGTCGCTGTCGTCCCGCTCCATCCACGAGATCGAAGCCGCCGTCACCGCCGACCTGGACAGCATGGAACTGCCGGAAGTGTTCTTCACCTCCGTCGAGGTGGGCGGCCATGTGGTGACCTGCGACCTCGACGCCTCCGGCACCGCCTCCATCTTCGGGCTGATCGAAGCCCACGAATATGACGATCTGGTGGAAGAGGCCGGCGACGACGCCCTGTTCGGCGTCGATTGGGACGGCGTCTACATCACCCCGGCCCGCACGCGGCACTGAACGCGACCTCTCCGGTCCGACAAGCCCAGCCTCCGAAAAACGCCCCGCAGCCCGCCTGCGGGGCGTTTTGCGTTTACGGCCGTTCCCCAACTCACGACACCGGCGACGGCGGCCGGGTCGCCGCGGCGCAGGGCATGCCGACCACCACATCGTCGCCGTCGATCAGCGGCAAGTCGGCCCGCCGTTCCTCCCAGGCCGCCAGGAAGGCGTCGATGCGGTCGGCCGGCAGCGGCCGGCTGATGAAATAGCCCTGGATCAGGTCGCAGCCCATCTGCGCAAGCACCTCCCACTGGGCCGCCTCCTCCACCCCTTCGGCCACCACGCTGCGGCTCAGGTCGTGGGCGATGCGCGAGATGGACGACACCATGCTGCGCGCGTCGGGGCGGCGGTGGACGTCGTCGATGAAGGCCTTGTCCAGCTTCAGCGTGTTGATCGGCAGCGTCCGCAGATAGGTCAGCGACGAATAGCCGGTGCCGAAATCGTCCAGCGCGATGTGGATGCCGGCCTGCCGCAGCGCGTTCAGCTTGCCGATGGCGGCGTCGAGCGAGCCGATCATCTGCGACTCGGTGATCTCCAGCTCCAGCCGGTGCGGCGGCAATCCGGTGCGGGCCAGGATCTCCAGCACCCGCGGCACGAAATCATGCTGGGCCAGCTGGACCGCCGACATGTTGACGCTCATCGTCACGTCGCCGGCCCCGCGGCAGGCCAGCCCGACCGCCTCGACGCAGGCGGTCTCCAGCACCCACAGCCCGAGCGGGACGATCAGGCCCGAATCCTCGCACACCGGAATGAAGCGGTCCGGCGACACCGGCCCCAGTTCCGAGTCGGTCCAGCGGACCAGCGCCTCGAAGCCGCGGACCCGGCCGTCGGCCGTCGCGGCCTGGGGCTGGTAATGCAGGCTGAAGGACTGGCGGTCGAAGGCCAGCCGGGCGCGGCTGAGCAGCTGCATGCGCTCCACCACGTTCAGGTTCATGTCGGCGGTGAAGGTGCAGATGCTGCCGCGCCCATTGTCCTTGGCCCGGTACATGGCGGTGTCGGCATTCTGCAGCAGATCGTCGAAACAGCGGCCGTCCCAAGGATAGCGCGCGATGCCGATGCTGCAGGAAACGTAGAAATGCTGCCCTTCGACCAGGAAGGGCGCGGCCAGAGCCTGCTCCACCCGCCGCGCCACCTCCGCCGGGGCACCGGCATCGCCGCCCTGGACGACCACCACGAACTCGTCGCCGCCCAGCCGCGCGATGAACAGCCCCTCGCCGGCTCCCTTGCTGATGCGCCGCCCCATCATCGCCAGCAGCTCGTCGCCCGCCTTGTGGCCGAACCCGTCGTTGATGAACTTGAAATTGTCCATGTCGAGGAACAGCAGCGCCAGCGACCCGGCCTTGCCGCAAGCCCTGTTGTCGGCGATCAGCCGGTCGACATGCCGTTCCAGCATCAGCCGGTTGGGCAGCCCGGTCAGCGAATCATAATGGGCCAGATGGTCCAGCCGCGCCTGCTGCTGCTTCTGGGCGGTGATGTCGGTGTAGGAGCCGCCCATCATCGTCGGATGCCCCTGCTCGTCGAACAGGGCCTTGCCGGTGGCGTACAGCCACAGGTAACTGCCGTCGCGGTGACGGACGCGGTATTCCACCCGGTATTCCGGCAGCTCGCCCGACAGGTGGCGGCACAGCTCCTCTTCCGCATGCGCACGGTCGTCCGGGTGGACGCGGTCGTACCAGGCCGCCAGCGAATTGATGCTGACGGCATCCACCCCCAGCAGTTCCTCGACCCGGCCGGACAGGACCCGGCGGTCCTTGACGACGTCCCAGGTCCAGATGATGTCGCGCGACGCCTCGGCCACCAGCCGCATCCACCGCTCGCGCCCGCGCAGCGCCTCCTTGCTGGCGGTCAGCTCCTCCACCTTGCCCTGCAGCTCCCGGCGCGAGTCGCTGAGCGCATCGTTGCTCACCCGCAGCGCGGCCTCGGCCATCCGGCGTTCGCGCAGCGCGAAGGACAGCACCAGCACCATGCCGAACAGCAGCAGCAGCACGCCGCCGACCGTCACCACCAGCCAGCGGTAGGTCTCCATGAAGGAGAAGGGCTTGTTGACCAGTCGGTCGAGCGGCCCGAACGACATGGCGTCGATGCCATACCGCTCCGCCTGCCGGTAATCCGCCGCGCGGGAAACGGAGCGGTTCGTCTCCGCCGGCAGGCCAGCCACCCCGTCGCCGTTCAACATCCTCACCGCCCGCCGTCCCACCGCCCGGCCGTGCTCCTGTGCGCTCAGCAGGCTGCCGCCGACGATGCCGTGGCCGAGCAGGAAGTCCTGCAGGCCATAGATCGGCGCGCTGCTCCGCTGGCTCATCAGTTCCAGGAACTGCTCGGGCGGCAGAACCATTCCGTCGGCATCGGAGGCATAGCTCCCGAGCAGCACGGCGCTGCCGGGCGGCAGGGTCGCCAGCCGATCCTCCAGCCGGGCGAAGGGCAGGTCGGGCAGCACATGCCGCTCCAGCCCGGCGGGAAGACGGCCGGCCGCCGCCAGCGCCTCGACCTCGATATCCAGGGCAAGTCCCGATTCGGTCTGGTCGCGCAGAAGGAACAGGTGGCGCAGCTTCGGGTTGGCCGCAGCCGCCATGCGGACGGTTCCTTCGATATCCTTGCCCTCGTCCACCCCGACCACATTGCGCTCGCCTGCGGTCCGCTGGCGTGCCGTTGCCGCGATCACGCCGCCATGCACCAGCGGCACCGGCCCATACAATTCCCGCCGCAGGTCGAGAGCGAAGTCCAATGCCGCATCGTCGGTGGTGATAATGGCATCGACGGTGCCCTGAGGATGGCGAAAGGCGATCAGTGCCCGCAGAAGCTCCAGGCCGCTCCGGTCCGGAAAGCGCTTCCAGTCCAGGTAATAGGCAATCACGATCGCGGTCGGCGCCTCCGCCTCCAACAGCTTGGTGATACCGTCGGCCTGACCATGGGTCCACTCGTAGCCCTGGTGGTAGGAATGCAGGACCAGCACCGTCCGGTTCGCCGCCGACGGCCGTCCGGCGGCGGAGGACGCCATCGCCGCCAGCAGAAGTCCCAGCAGAAGGACGCAGCCGCGCACCCACCTGATGGGACGTATCGCAGGCCAGCTGGTCATTGGGCATCCTTCGGTCGCCGATCCGGCCGGACTCTTCGAACTCCGCAAAGTGATCGAAAATCTCCGACCCTCCCACCTTGAAGGATAAGCAGGCAAGGCACCTCAGCGCCATAGACTTCTTATAAGGGATCTTCCGATCCTCTTGGTTAATTTCAATAGAAGATTGGAACGCCATCAAAAACACACTCGCATGGGTCGTGCTTGAATATTTGAAAGCACGCTTCTTCTTGTGCAGTGCGAACAGAAAAGGCGGATCCCATGCCTTGTCATTAACCTCCGCCGGCTCCGGCGGATCGTTGCGGAACGGACGACACAATCCGGCTGTTGTCCCGGCTGCACCCCGCCCCTTCCCCATTCCGGAGCCGGTCCCTTGTCCGCTGCCTTTGCCCAGCCCAATGCCAAGCCCCTGCCCTACGCGCCGTCGGTCGAAAATCCCGGTCCCGATGAGACCCGGATCTTCGAGGAACTGGCGGAGACGATGCTGTCGATCAGCGCCAAGACCTTCGAGGACAGCGGCCACGCCAACCGCAGCGTCCATGCCAAGAGCCACGGGCTGCTGATCGGCCGGCTGGACGTGCTGGATGATCTGCTGGCGGAGCTTGCCCAGGGCCTGTTCGCGCGGGCGGAGAGCTATCCGGCGATCCTGCGGCTGTCGACCACGCCGGGCGACATCCTGCCCGACAGCGTTTCGACCCCGCGCGGTCTGGCGGTGAAGGTGCTGGGCGTGTCCGGCGACCGGATGCCGGGATCGGAGGACGAGGCCACGCAGGATTTCGTCATGGCCAACGCCCCCGTCTTCTCGGCCCCCGACGCCAAGCAGTTCCTGAAAACGCTGAAGCTGCTCGCCGCCACCACCGACCGGGCGGAAACGGCGAAGAAGGCGCTGTCGGCGGGCTTGCGCGCCGCCGAACGGGTGGTGGTGGCCTTCAGCGGCGAGAGCGCCACGCTGAAGACGCTGGGCGGCCACCCGGAAACCCACATCCTGGGCGAAACCTTCTACAGCCAGGCGGCCCTGCGCTTCGGCGACCATATCGCCAAGCTGCAGATCGTGCCGGTCTCGCCGGAACTGACCGCGCTGGCCGGCGCGGCGCTGACCGTCAACGGCAAGCCGAACGGCCTGCGCGAAGCGGTGGTGGAGTTCTTCCGCGACAACGAAGCCGTCTGGGAACTGCGCGCCCAGCTGCGCACCGACGAGGAGCGCATGCCGGTGGAGGATGCCAGCGTGCTGTGGCCGGAGGAGTTGAGCCCCTACCGCGCCGTCGCCCGCCTCATCGTGCCGGCGCAGACGGCGTGGAGCGAGGAACGGTCGCGCGCCGGCGACGACCGGCTGTCCTTCAGCCCCTGGCACGGTCTGGCCGCGCATCGGCCGCTCGGTTCGATCATGCGCGCCCGCCGCCTGGCCTACGACCGCTCCGCCGAATTCCGCATGGACCGCAACGGCTGCCCGATGCAGGAACCGTCGGCGGGCTACCGGCTGCCGGGGTAAGCGTCAGCGCTCCCTCTCCCGCCCCGGGAGAGGGAAGGGGCCCATGCGGAGCATGGGAAGGGTGAGGGGTCAGGCACGAAGCCATGCGCTTCGGGATTCTTGGGTCACCCCTCACCCTCCCCACGCCTTTGGCGCGGGTCCCCTCCCTCTCCCGAGGCGGGAGAGGGCGTTTCGCCTCCCCCTCACTGCAGGCTGCGCTGCATCTCCTCGAAGGTGCGGGAGAAGCCGTTCAGCGGAAAGTCGATGTCGCGCTTGCCGCTGCGGGGGGAGTTGACGCGGACCAGGATGGACGAGCCGTTGCGGAACTGGTCGGCGACGCGGCCGGACACGAAGTTCGGGAACATGCACATGTTCAGCGTCGCCACATGCGATTCGATGCGCGGCTGGCGGTCGACGCGGATGGCGCAGCGGTCGATCAGGCCCTGGCTGGTGGTCAGGAACAGGTGGTAGTCGTTGCCGGTCGGGATGATGCTGAGCGCGATGAAGCCGACATCCTTCCCGTCGTCGAACAGGCGGTAGATCATCAGCCGGCAGGTCTTGCTGTCGGTCATCCGGTCGATGTCGCACTGGTTGGTCCAGGCGCCCTCGGGCCCGAAATCGGCGGCCGCCTTGGAGAAGTCCACGGCGGCGGCCGGCTTGGCGGAGAAAAGTCCCCCGGCAAGCGTCAGAGCCAGCAGTGCCGCAGCCGCAGCCGCCCTGAAGCCACCCATCAGACCCTTTGCTCGCATCGCCCCGGCTCCCCGCCATCGTTGGTGTTAATACGGAATGCGCCATGATAACCGGGGACGGCGGGGGTGCAAGGCACGAGATGCCGCGCGGAGCAGACCATGAGGACCGGCCCCGCGCAGCATCCGGCGGTCAGATGCGCCCTTCCTCGAAGTCGCGGAAGGCCTGCATCACCTCCTCCCGCGTGTTCATGACGAAGGGACCGCCCCAGGCGATCGGTTCGCCGATCGGTTCGCCGGCCAGCAGCAGGAAGCGCGCGCCCTCCGGCCCGGCCACCGCCTCCACCCGCTCGCCGTCGCCCAGCACGATCACCCGCGGCCCCGACAAAGCTCCCTCCCCGCCCACATCCAGCGTGCCTTCGAACAGCACTAGGAAGGCGGTATGTCCGGCCGGCAGCGGCTCGGCGAAGGACACCGACGGCGGCAGCATCACGTCGAAATAGCGGGCCTCGGTCGCCTCCGCCCGCACCGGCCCGGCCGTGCCGCGGGCGGTGTCGCCGGCGATCACGGTGACGGTCGCCCCGTCCTCGCGCTTCTCCACCGGGATGGAGGCGGCCGGGAACTCCTGATAGCGCGGGTCGGTCATCTTCAGCCGGGCCGGCAGGTTGATCCACAGCTGGAAGCCGCGCATCAGCCCTTCGGTCTGCTCCGGCATCTCCGAATGGATCAGGCCACGGCCGGCGGTCATCCACTGCACGCCGCCGGTCTCGATCACGCCCTCATGCCCGTGGTTGTCGGCATGGCGCATGCGGCCGGCCAGCATGTAGGTCACCGTCTCGAACCCGCGGTGGGGATGGTCGGGGAAGCCCGCCAGATAGTCCGTCGGCTGGTCCGACCCGAACAGGTCGAGCATCAGGAAGGGATCGAGCGTGCGCAGGCGCGGCGTGCCCAGCATGCGGGTCATGCTGACCCCGGCCCCGTCGGAGGTGGCCATGCCCTCCACGGCGGCGAGCACCGGGCGGACACCGGGGGTGGCGGGCTTGGTGGACATGGCGGCAACTCCTGGCAAAACACAATGACGTTGCACCAGAGGTAGTCCGCCCCGGCCCCGCCGTGAAGCCGGCCCGCCCGCGCCACAGCGTTTCCACCCGTGCAACAATCGAAACGAAAAAGGCCGCCGGAGAACCGGCGGCCTTTTCGGAGAGACCCGTGGGAAAGGGATTTGTCTTAGTGGATGCTCTCGCCATGCAGGGCGAGGTCGAGACCGTCGCGCTCCACATCCTCTTCGACGCGCAGGCCCATCACCACATCGACGACCTTCAGCAGGACGAAGGTGGCGACGGCGCACCAGACCATGGTGTAGAGCACGCCCTGGACCTGGATCCACACGGCGGCGGCGTTGCCTTCCAGCAGGCCCAGCGTGGCGTTGGGGTCGGCCTGCAGGACGGAGGCGAAGCCGCCTTCGCTGTTGGACACCGACATCTTGGCGAACACGCCGGTCAGGATGGCGCCGATCAGGCCGCCGACACCGTGCACGCCGAAGGCGTCCAGGCTGTCGTCATAGCCCAGCATGTGCTTCAGGCTGGTGGCCGACCAGAAGCAGACCACGCCGGCGACGATGCCGATGATGATGGCGCCCGTCGGGTCGACGAAGCCGGCGGCCGGGGTCACGGCGACCAGACCGGCGACGGCGCCGGAGATGATGCCGAGGATCGACGGCTTGCCCTTGACGATCCACTCCGCGAACAGCCAGCCCATGGCGGCACCGGCGGTGGCGATGTGCGTGGCGGCCAGCGCCATGCCGGCGCGCGGACCGGCGGTCAGCGCCGAACCGGCGTTGAAGCCGAACCAGCCAACCCACAGCAGCGAGGCGCCGATCAGCGACAGCACCAGGTTGTGCGGCATGAAGGCTTCCTTCGGGTAGCCCTTGCGCTTGCCGATCACCAGCGCGGCGACCAGACCGGCCACACCCGCGTTGATGTGCACGACCGTGCCGCCGGCGAAGTCCAGCACGCCCAGGCCGAACAGGAAGCCCGACGGATACCAGACCCAGTGGGCGATCGGCGCATAGACCACGATCGACCACAGGGCGGTGAAGACCAGCAGCGAGGAGAACTTCATGCGGTCGGCGAAGGCGCCGGTGATCAGGGCCGGGGTGATGATCGCGAAGGTCATCTGGAACATCATGAAGACCGGCTCGGGGATCGTCGTCGCGACACCCGACCCCGTCGCCTCGCCCAGCACGAAAGCCTTCGAGAAGTCGAGCCCGTTCAGGAACAGCCGGTCGAGACCGCCGACATAGGCGCCGGTGCCGGTGAAGGCCAAGCTGTAGCCGATCACGTACCACAGGACGCTGATCAGGCAGGTGATGGCGAAGCTCTGCATCACCGTCGACAGCACGTTCATCTTGCGGACCATGCCGCCGTAGAACAGCGCCAGGCCGGGGATGGTCATCATCAGCACCAGCGCGGTGGAGATCAGCATCCAGGCGGTGTCGCCGCCATTCAGCGCCGGAGCCGCCGGCGCGGCAGCAGCGGCGGCCGCGGCCGCATCTTGGGCAAGGGCTGCGGCCGGCATGCCGACCGTGCCCAGAGCAACCGCCATCATCGGTGCGGCCAGAAGGAACAGACGGTTCATCGAGGCTCCTCTTTCTCCAAAATCGCTCCCGCCCCGATACGGCCGGCGCGGCACCGGAGGTGTTCCGCGCGCTGGGCACCGCACTGGGGCGACCCCGTCCCGGTCGCCCCGTCCCCGGCAAAGACGGGGCGGCGGACGGGACCAAGGACGCCTCCAGCGTTACAAGAAGCGTGCCAGTCGAAAACGGCTTGGAATCGTCAGGGTTGTCCCGGGACCGGACCCCCGAACGGGCAGCCCCGGACGAGTCGCACCCGGTGTCTGCACAGAAAACAGGCAGGTTCCGGAGCCCTCATTCTGCTGCAATTTTCGGGCTTTCGACCGATTGGCAGGGCCGGACGCCTCGATTTGACCCGGCATTCTGGCTGCCATTCCGGCAGATGATGAAAATTTAGGCAGACATGGGCCCGCGCGGCGGTCACTGGCGCAGGATCGGGCGCCCCCTACCCCGTCCATCCAGTCCTTTCGGCTTGCCCCGCATTCTCCACCGCTTTCCTCCTAGGACCGCGGGTTGAAGATCCGGCGGGTAAGCCGAGGCAAACCCGACGCCGGGCCTCTTGGACATGGCGGCGAGATGTGGCACCGTCAACGCCTCCAATTGGATTGGCCGCTCGCCCGCGGCCGCAAGAATAAGGCAAAGGGGGTAACGGCCATGCTCGACAAACGCGATCTGCGCCTCGCACCGCGACGTGCGGTGGCGCTGGTGCTGGCCGGGGGACGCGGAAGCCGTCTGAAGCAACTGACCGACCGTCGGGCCAAGCCGGCGACCTATTTCGGCGGCAAGTACCGCATCATCGACTTCGCGCTGTCCAACTGCGTCAATTCCGGCTTCCGCCGCATCGGCGTGCTGACGCAGTACAAGTCGCACAGCCTTCTGCGCCATCTCCAGCGCGGCTGGAACGTCTTCCGCGGCGAGATGAACGAGTTCTGCGACCTGCTGCCGGCCCAGCAGCGCGTCAGCGAGACGGAGTGGTACCAGGGCACCGCCGACGCCGTGTACCAGAACCTGGACATCCTGCGCGACCACGAGCCGGAATATGTCCTGATCCTGGCTGGCGACCACATCTACAAGATGGATTACGGCGCACTGCTGCTCGACCACATCGACCGGCAGGCCGACGTCACCGTTCCCTGCATCGCCGTTCCGCGCGAACAGGCGAGCGGCTTCGGCGTGATGCACATCGACAACGACCGCCGCATCATCGACTTCGTCGAAAAGCCGGCCGATCCGCCGCCGATGCCCGGCCGCCCCGATCTGGCGCTGGCCAGCATGGGCATCTACGTCTTCAACGCCCAGTTCCTCTACGACCAGCTGGAGCGCGACGTCGCCACCCCCGGCTCCAGCCGCGACTTCGGCAAGGACATCATCCCGCATCTGGTGAAGACCGGGGCGCGGATCATCGCCCACGACTATGCCGACAGCGCCATCATCGACGCGCCCGACGACGCCCCCTACTGGCGCGACGTCGGCACCATCGACGCCTATTGGGAAGCCAACCTCGACCTCTGCCACGTCACGCCGCAGCTGAACCTGTACAACCGCGACTGGCCGATCTTCACCTATCAGGAACAGCTTCCGCCGGCGAAGTTCGTCTTCGACGACGAGAACCGCCGCGGCATGGCGGTGGACAGCCTGGTGTCCGGCGGCTGCATCATTTCCGGCTCCACCGTGCGGCGGTCGCTTTTGTTCAGCTCGGTCCGCGTCAACTCCTACAGCGAGCTGCACGAGGCGGTGGTCCTGCCGGAATGCGACATCGGCCGCCATTGCCGTCTGAAGAAGGTGGTGATCGACCGCGGCGTCAGCATCCCCAACGGCCTCGTCGTCGGCGAGGATGCGGAGCTGGACGCCAAGCGCTTCCACCGCAGCGAGGGCGGCGTCGTCCTCATCACCCGCGAGATGATCGAGAAGCTGCCGAAGGAATAAGGCGGCATTTCGCCGCCGCCTTCCGCGCCGATGCGGCCCGGTTCCCCACCGGCCCCGCATCGGCGCTATAAGCTGACTTGCGCCCTCCCGCCTTCCCCGCCTTTCATCCGAGTGCCTTCCCGATGCGCGTCCTCTACGTCACGTCCGAATGCTACCCGATGGTCAAGACGGGGGGGCTGGCGGACGTGTCCGCCGCCCTGCCGCCGGCCCTGAACGCCGCCGGCGCCGATGTCCGCCTGCTGCTGCCGGGATATCCCGCCGTTCTCAACAGCCTGCAGAACCTGCACGAGGTCGGCGATCTCATCACCGACCTGCCCGGCTGCGACCGCGCCCAGCTGTGCATCGGCCGCACCGCCGACGGGGTCCTCGCCTATGCGCTGAACGCGCCGTCGCTGTATGACCGTCCCGGCAACCCCTATCTCGGGCCGGACGGCAAGGATTGGGCCGACAACGCCCTGCGCTTCGCCGCGCTCGCCTGGGTCGCCGCCGGCTTCGCGGCGGAGGACTCCTACGATCCCTGGTGGCGGCCCGACATCCTGCATGGCCACGACTGGCAGGCCGGGCTGATCCCCGCCTATCTGGCCCTGCGCCCCGACCGCTTCGCCGGCCCCTTCCGGCCGGGCACCGTGCTGACCATCCACAACATCGCCTATCAGGGCATCTTCGGCCCCTGGATGATGGGCGACATCGGCCTGCCCTCCTCCAGCTTCCGCATCGACGGCGTCGAGTATTACGGCAACATCAGTTTCCTGAAGGCGGGTTGCTTCTACGCCGACCGCCTGACCACGGTCAGCCCGACCTACGCCAACGAAATCCAGACGGCGGAGCACGGCACCGGCCTGCAGGGCCTGCTCGCCACCCGGTCCGACGTGCTGACCGGCATCCTGAACGGCGTCGATTACGCGGTGTGGGACCCGGCGACCGATCCGCATCTGCCCGCCCGCTACACCCCCGACGACCTCGGCGGCAAGGACGCCTGCAAGGCCGACCTGCAATCCGCCTTCGGCCTGGACCGCCGCCCCGACGCGCCCTTGGCCGCCGTGGTCAGCCGCCTGACCTGGCACAAGGGCCTCGACCTCGTGCTGGAGGCTGCCAGCCAATGGGTGTCCTGGGGCGGCCAGCTGGTGGTTCTCGGCAGCGGCGACGCCGACAGCGAAGCCGGCTTCCGCCACCTCGCCCAATGGCATCCGCAATCGGTCGGCGTCCGCGTCGGCTATGACGAGCCGCTGTCCCACCGCATCCAGGCCGGTTCCGACCTGTTCCTGGTCCCGTCCCGCTCGGAGCCCTGCGGCCTGACCCAGCTCTACGCCCTGAAATACGGCACCCTGCCGCTTGTCCGCCGCACCGGCGGCCTCGCCGACACGGTGATCGACGCCAACCCGGCAGCCAGCGCCGACGGCAGCGCCACCGGTTTCCAGTTCGTCAACGCGACGGGGCAGGAACTGGTGTGGGCGTTGCGCCGGGCTCTAACCGTCTACCGCAAGCCGGAGCGCTGGCATGCGATGCAACGTCGCGCCATGACTCGGGACTTCGGCTGGCACGGCCCGGCGGAGGAGTACATGGAGCTGTATCGGGGGATTGGGGGGCGTTAGGAGGCGGACGCCTCCGGCGACGGTGGCGGCAGGGAGGCGAGGAATTTTCGGACGGTGTCGGGCCGTCTTGGGACGCGCAGTTGGGTGAAGAGCGAGAGAGACTGCTCGGCCAACTTACGAGCGTCCTCATGCTGCCCTATACTCGGGGAGTGTCAGGAATTCCGTGCTTGGCGGAGCGTGTTGAGTATCAGGCGTTCATCGCCTTCGCGAAGCGCTCTCCGAAGATGACGGCCATCTGAGCCTTTGCGGCCGTCCACTCCCGTGGCGGCATCTTCCAGTCTTTCTCGGCGCGGTTCAAGACGAGAAACAGGAGCTTCAGCGCGGCCTCGTCATTGGGGAAATGCCCCCGGGCCCGCACCGCCCGGCGCAGCTTCGAGTTGAGCGCCTCAATAGAATTCGTTGTGTAAAGGATGCGTCGGACCTCGCGGGGAAAGGCAAAGAAGGGGATGACCTCCTGCCACGCCCGCCGCCACGCCTTGCCGATGGCCGCATACTTTTCGCCCCAGGGGCCGTCCTCGAAGGCGCTCAGGGCCACCTCGGCGGCCTTGTCGTCGACGGCATCGTAGACCGTCTTCAGTGCGGCGGCGATGGCCTTGCGGTCCTTCCAGGACGCGAACTCCATGCTATGGCGTAACAGATGAACGATGCAGGTCTGGACAATCGTCTCGGGATAGGCGGCGGCGATCGCCTCGGGAAAGCCCTTCAGCCCGTCGACCACTGCCAGCAGGATGTCCTCCACGCCGCGGTTCTTCAGTTCGTTCAGCACGCGCAGCCAGAACTTGGCGCCTTCGTTCTGCTCAATCCACAGCCCCAGCACCTCCTTGCCGCCGTCGGCGCGCACACCAATGGCAACATGGATGGCCTTGTTGCGCACCAAGCCTTCGTCGCGGATCTTGACCCGGATGGCATCAAGGAACACCAGAGGATAGATCGCCTCCAGGGGCCGGTTCTGCCAGGTCGTCACCTCCTCGATCACCGCGTCCGTTACCGTGGAGATCAGGTCGGCCGACACCTCGATGCCGTAGAGTTCCCGCAGGTGTCCGGTGATTTCCCGCGTCGACATGCCCCGCGCGTACATCGACACGATCTTCTCGTCGAAGCCGGGGAAGCGGCGCTGGTATTTGCCGATCAGCGCCGGATCGAACGTCCCGGTCCGATCGCGCGGGATGGACAGGCCCATCGAGCCACCCTCGGTCAGCACCGTCTTGTGGCCGTAACCGTTGCGGCGGTTGCCGCTCTCGTCACCGGCCAGGTGATGATCCAGCTCCGCCTTCAGGGCTCGCTCCGTCAGCGCCTTTTTCAGCTGGTCGAGCAAGCCGTTCTGATCGAAGGCCGTCTTGGCGTCAGCTCCAGCCAGCAGCTGGTCGAGGATCGCGTCCGGGATAACAGGCTCTTTGCGTCGGGCCATGGCGGGTCTCCTTCCATGTCAGGATAACCCCGCCAAGCACGGAATTCCTGACACTCCCCTATACTCGCAATCACCTGCGCCAAGTCGAAGCCAACTGCCGCAATTCCGTCCACTCGGCCGGTTTGCTTCAGAGTGCGGTATGCAAATATCAGATCGTCAAAGGCCGCTCTAAACTCACCCTCCCCAATCTGGGGCTTGCTTAAACGCAGCATCGCCCTGGACCACCGGCAATTCGCCTGACCATTCAAATCTCCCAGCTTTTCATAGATCGTAAGCTGCTCCTCGTGCAGGACCAGTGCCTCGTCCATAATGCCACGGTCGGTCTTCAGGCGCGCGATGTCGCCCAACGTGACTGCTCGCGACCGCACTTCGCCAAGATCCCCGAAGATCGCAAGCTGCTCCTCGTGCAGGGCCAGCGCCTCGTCCACAAAGCCACGCCCGGCCTTCAGACGCGCGATGTAGCCCAGCGTGATCGCTCGCGCCTGCACATCGCCAAGTTCCTCATAGATTGCCAATTCTTCCTCATGCAGGGCCAGCGCCTCGTCCACAAAGCCACGCCCGGCCTTCAGGCGCGCGATGTCGCCCAACGTGACTGCTCGCGCCTGCACATCGCCAAGTTCCTCATAGATTGCCAATTCTTCCTCGTGCAGGGCCAGCGCCTCGTCCACAAAGCCGCGGTCGGCCTTCAGACGCGCGATGTCGCCAAGCGTGACCGCTCGCGACCGCACCTCACCAAGATCACCGAAGATCGCAAGCCTCTCCTCGTGCAGGGCCAGCGCCTCGTCCACAAAGCCACGGTTGGCCTTCAGACGCGCGATGTCGCCAAGCGTGACTGCTCGCTCCCGCACCTCGCCAAGATCACCGAAGATCGCAAGCCTCTCCTCGTGCAGGGCCAGCGCCTCGTCCACAAAGCCACGCCCGGCCTTCAGATGCGCGATGTCGCCCAGCGTGATCGCTCGCGACCGCACATCGTCAAGATCACCGAAGATCGCAAGCTGCTCCTCGTGCAGGGCCAGCGCCTCATCCACAAGGCCACGCCCGGCCTTCAGACGCGCGATGTCGCCGAGCGTAATCGCTCGCGACCGCACATCGTCAAGATCACCGAAGATCGCAAGCTGCTCCTCGTGCAGGGCCAGCGCCTCATCCACAAGGCCACGCCCGGCCTTCAGACGCGCGATGTAGCCCAGCGTGATCGCTCGCGGCCGCACGTCGCCAAGGTTCTGGTAAAGCTCCAAGGTTTCATCGAAAATTTTCAACGCCTGTTCCGGCTTGCCGTCCTGAACCAGCAGACGCGCATATCCTGTGCGAATACTCCCCACATCCTTGGGATCGGCATCGGGAGCAGCAGCCAGCATGTCCACCGCTTGACCCAGGCATTTCCGGGCGAACCCGACATCGCCTGTCAGTGCTGCGGCTTCCGCCGCATGGCGCAGCAATTGAAGCGGCGATGAAAAACCGGAACTCTCGATCATGGGGACCGCCAAGCGGCCCAGATCGGCTGCCCGCCGGTATCTGTGCGTCCGAAGCAGATGATACACAGCGTCAAGCGCTGTCACCCGCAGCACCATCGCGTCAGCGGCGCAAACCGCCAATTCCGCCAGCATCACATCGGCCCCAAAGGGCCGCTTTCGGCCATCCTCCTCCCCCCATTCGACGAACAGCGCCGGCAGCAGCGCCCGTGCGAAGTCCGTCGCCTCGGCCTCGCTAAAAGCCTCCAGCGCCGCGATGCGGGGGGCCAGCAGGTGGCAGGGGGCGGCGGCAGGCCGGTCCTGCTCCACCACATCGCGGAACAGGTCGAAAACCGACAGCGACAGCAGCCGGTCAAGCGCCTTATCCGACATCCCGATGTGACGGGCCAGGGCGGACAAGGCGGGCAGCGGCAACGGCAGTTCGAAAGTATCGGCGACGCGCAGCAGCCGCTGCCCCTCCGCATCGACGCAATCCCACAGCGTATCCAGCATCAGGTGGTCGAGCTGCGCCGCACTCTTCGCATCGTCCGGCCGTTCGATGCCCATCAGCCAGCCGTCGAGGGCGGCCACCGCCCGTTCCGCCTTGTCCGGCGCGCTCAGCGCCAGCGTGATCAGCAGGTCCTGAAGTCCGGGGTTGCCTCGTCCCGCCTCCAGGCACCTTTCCAGCAAATCGTCGCCGACCTCCCCCGCCTTATGGTCGCGTAGCCGGGTCAGCGCCTGTTTCAGGCGGGGACCGGGGCCGAAGGGATGCAGCGGAATATCGTCCAACGCCTCTTTCAGCCGCTCCGCCAGGGCAAAACGATAGCGACAGGTCACCAGCAGTGCGCTGTCGCCGGACGAATCGGCGAAGGCGCGCAGCAGCGCCTCGAACACCGGCAGCACGTCAACCTTCACCGTCGGCCGTCCAGTGGCGGACAGATCCAGGCATTGTTCGAAATCGTCCAGCACCAGCAGGACCGGTCGATCCCGCAATGAGTCGTCCAGCACGCGACGCATGGCGGTATAGATCTGGTCCGGCCGGCCGCGCAAAGCTGCCGGGTCTAAAGCCAACCTCTCGTCGAAACCGGGACGGGCGACGACCAGCGCCGAAAGAACCGAATCGATGTCGCAGGCACCATAGACCACCGCCGGCTCATGTTCCGTCATCCGGTCGGCGATACGGGCGGCAAGGCTTGATTTTCCCAGATGCCCGGCGCCATGCAGCAACAGCCCGGCGCAGCCTGCCGGCCGGTCGCGCACGACACGAAGGGCGCGCTGCAACTCCCGCCGCCGGCCGACGAAGCCGGTGCGTCCGACCACCGGCACCTGCCGATTGCCGCCAAGGAACCGGCTTTCCACCTGCTTGAACTCGCGCTGCCGCCGCCTTGCCTTCGGCCGGCACAGCGCCCCGCCGCCATCCCCACGCAGGAACAGGCGGGCGAGATGCCAATGGGGTAGGTACTCCTGCCCGTCCGGCGGCGCCAGCAGGGCGCGGCGAGCGGCGGCAACCGCCGATTCCAGCGTTTCGCCACGAGCAATCCGGTTGTAGAGCGCCGATGCGAAGGCGCTGGCGTTGCTATCATAAACCGATCCGGCCCAGCCAATAGCCGCCGGCTGTCCGGCCGCCATCATCGGCAGGATGAAGGGGTCGACCCCGCCGCCCTGTGCCGCGGTTTCACAGGCCGACAGGAATAGCAGTCGCGGACGGCGGTCATAGCCCAGCGCATCGAGAAGCCCCGTCGGCGCGACCTCTGCGCAGTGGCCTAACTCGTCCTCCAGCGCCAGCATCGGCGGGCTGCCGTCCCGGCCGGCGAGGCCGTGGCAGGACAGGTGCAGCACCTCGACAGGCCATTCCAGGCTCAGGCGCTCGCACAGATCGTCCAGCGTTCCGCCATCCTCGACCACCAGATCCAGCGGCAGGCGTCCGGCACTGTTCAGGATCGCCGCCTCCTCCGCCTCCACCCAAAGCTCACTTTCTCCCTCCGGCGATGCCGACAGGAAGAGGATGGTCAAGGCGTGATCGTCGGCGGGCGGACGAGGAGCCTGTGCAACCCCGACGCGGCGGATCGGACAGAAGCCAAGTGTCGGGTCGGCGACCAGGAAACCTTTGGCGGTCGCTAGGATTTCCCAGGGCAGGGAGAGAAAGTCGGACGCGCCGTCCTGCTCCGGCTCCTCGGCGACGAACTCGATTTCCAGCGGTCTCGCTGCACCGGGGCGCAGCAGGCTGGACAGCCAGCGCTCCGGCCCATCCAACCAGTCGGCGATCTCCCGCCCCAGCGCCAGCAACTCGGCCTCGCCATGGTCCTGCGCCGCGTCCTTTTCCAGAATATCCAAATAACGGGTCAGCCAGTCGCCGATCCGCTGCCGGTCCCCGGCGGCCAAAGACCGTGGCGCCGTGCGGCGCCCGTTCGCCTCTTCATGGACGATAGTATCGGAATGGTGGAGGAAACGAACGCGCATCGCCGGACCTTTATCTTCTTTCCGTGTCCCCTACTGTCCCATTTCTACCATTTGGAGATCAAGATGGGCATATCGCCACGTCCGGCCTATAGTTCCCGGAGGGCGGCCGCCCACCACCCGAAGCGCCCCACGTCGCAGGATGGAACAGTGAACACACCCGCGAAAACCGTTCCAAACTGTTCCAAACGTTCCATCCGCCGCCCGCCAGCGGGGCGAACCGCACCGGATGGAACACTGAACACTCCCCATAAAAACGTTCCACCCTGTTCCAAACGCCCCACCGCCCGGCCCGCTACGCTCCCCCGCCCACCACACCATCATTGCGCCCATCCCCCGTCCGCCCTATGTTCCCGGCAAACTCTCGCTTGTTTGGGCCCCGATGACTGACCTTTCGCACATCCGCAATTTCTCGATCATCGCCCACATCGACCATGGCAAGTCGACCCTTGCCGACCGGTTGATCCAGCAGTGCGGCGGCCTCGACGCGCGCGAGATGCGCGAACAGGTGCTCGACAGCATGGACATCGAGCGCGAGCGCGGCATCACCATCAAGGCCCAGACCGTCCGCCTGCTCTACAAGGCCGAGGACGGCAAGCAGTACACGCTGAACCTGATGGACACCCCCGGCCACGTCGACTTCGCCTATGAGGTCAGCCGGTCCTTGGCTGCCTGCGAGGGCTCGATCCTCGTGGTCGACGCCTCCCAGGGTGTCGAGGCGCAGACGCTCGCCAACGTCTATCAGGCGATCGACAACAACCACGAGATCATCCCGGTCCTCAACAAGATCGACCTGCCCGCCGCCGAGCCGGAGCGGATCAAGCAGCAGATCGAGGACGTGATCGGCCTCGACGCCTCCGACGCGGTGGAGATCTCGGCCAAGTCCGGCCTCAACATCGGCGCGGTGCTGGAGGCGGTGGTCAAGCGCCTGCCGCCGCCCAAGGGCGATGCCGACGCGCCGCTGAAGGCGCTGCTGGTCGACAGCTGGTACGACCCCTATCTCGGCGTCGTCATTCTGGTGCGCGTGGTCGACGGCGTGCTGAAGGTCGGGCAGAAGGTGCGCTTCATGGCCGCCGGCTCCGCCCACGACGTCGACCGCGTCGGCGTCTTCACCCCGAAGGCGCTGCTGACCGGAGAGCTGCGGCCAGGCGAAATGGGCTTTATCACCGCCGCGATCAAGGACATCACCCAGACCAAGGTCGGCGACACCATCACCGACGAGCGCAAACCGGCGACCGAGGCTCTGGCCGGCTTCAAGCCGTCCATTCCGGTGGTGTGGTGCGGCCTGTTCCCGGTCGACGCCGCCGATTTCGAGCGGCTGCGCGACAGCCTGGGCAAGCTGAAGCTGAACGACGCCAGCTTCCATTACGAGGCGGAGACGTCGGCGGCGCTGGGCTTCGGCTTCCGCTGCGGCTTCCTCGGCCTCCTGCATCTGGAGATCATCCAGGAGCGGCTGGAGCGCGAGTTCAACCTCGACCTCATCACCACCGCGCCGTCGGTGGTCTACAAGCTGACGATGACGGACGGGACGGTGCGGGACCTGCACAACCCGGCCGACATGCCCGATGTGATGCGGATCGACCACATCGACGAGCCGTGGATCAAGGCGACAATCATGTTGCCCGACGAGTATCTCGGCGGCGTCCTGCAGCTTTGCACCGAGCGGCGCGGCCAGCAGATCGAGCTGACCTATGCCGGCGCCCGCGCCATGCTGGTCTACCGCCTGCCGCTGAACGAGGTGGTGTTCGACTTCTACGACCGGCTGAAGTCGATCAGCCGCGGCTATGCCAGCTTCGACTACCAGATGGACAGCTATGAGGAAGGCGACCTCGTGAAGCTGTCGATCCTGGTGAATGCCGAGCCGGTGGACGCCCTGTCGATGATCGTCCACCGCAGCCAGTCCGAACGCCGCGGCCGCCAGCTGTGCGAACGCCTGAAGGAGCTGATCCCGCGCCAGCTGTTCAAGATCGCCGTGCAGGCGGCCATCGGTGGCAAGATCATCGCCCGCGAGAGCATCAGCGCCATGCGCAAGGACGTGACCGCCAAGTGCTACGGCGGCGACATCAGCCGCAAGCGCAAGCTGCTGGACAAGCAGAAGGAAGGCAAGAAGCGCATGCGCCAGTTCGGCCAGGTTGAAATCCCGCAGAGCGCCTTCATCGCGGCGCTCAAGATGGGCGACGAGTAAGGATACGGAAAGGCGGGCTTCGGCCCGCCTTTCCGTTTACCGGATGCGCGGCCTCGGAGCGAGGCGTTGACGGACTTGGCTATACACCTCGGTCACGCCGGGCATCGACAGGGTGACGGCCAGTCCATAGGGAACCGGATCGTCAATCGGCATTCCCTGGTCGAGTTCCCGCTGGACGACCAAGCGGATGGTCATGTTTTCGGTAACGGCTGGAGCGCGGCTGCCCTCCCAACGGCGCGATAGAACCGTACCCCGCCGCACTTGGTTGTGGTCGGGTTGGCCCGGCGCCGGTTTCATTGCCAATGTCGCCAGATGGTCAGGATCAAGGAGGTTCAACCGCACCGACCGATAGCTACGTCGGCCCGGCTGAACCGGAGTGAACCATGCCAGGGTTGCCCACATGCCATGCGGACGGGCTTGGCCGCCGATGCAGGTTGGAATGGGGATCTCCACGACCGCGGACTGTTCACTGGGCAACATCCCGACTGCCCAAAAAGTGGCGCGATCGGCTGCACAAGCAACCGCATCATCGGCATCCAGAACGCCATAACCAAGGAAGCGGCGAATGTTGTCCTTCTGCCGCACATGCTGTTTGGGATCGCTCGGCCCCAACGTTTCCCGAATAAGCAGCGCAGTGTTATCCGGCCAACGGGCGGGATGCACCATCAATGCCTTGAGCAGCACAGCGCGCCGATGCCGCGGCAATGTCATGAACGATTCGCCGTAAGCATCCTCCAAAGCATCATGGATGCGGTGACACGTTCGGGAGGCGAGCGCCGTTGCTGCGCTGGTCCCATTGGTGTAGCGCTCGGTGTTTTCATTGCCATCGACTGGCGGCGCAGCAACCTTCAGCCCGAACGCTCTCGAAACGCCTGCTGGGGCAACGGACACATTCCCGCCACTTGCCCGAATTCGCAGATGTTCACGCGATCCCGGCATCAGAAAATCAGGCTTGATCGACCGGGCAAAGCCTGGACCGACCCGGCTGGACGGATTGGACATCCGATGTTCGGGGTAGGGCTCGACGTTGATCCCGACCGTACGCCGCTCATGCGCGGGAACCGCATCGACATTTGCAGATCCAACCGTTAGCCCGTTGAGGGTTTCAGCGGGCGAAATCAAACGCCGCTCGGCAATGATCTCATTCAATGCGGACAACACGCCACGGGCGCGCATGGTCCCATCTGCGCGTTCAAAATCCATGGAACTCGCGAAGGCCCCTACAGGGAACGCATCCCCAGCGTTCCCCGCACTTACCAGAAACAGCACGCCGAATCGCCATGCCAACCGGTCCAAAAGGCGACCCCATGGCGACATCTGACCGTGGAATGGGCGTTTTCTGTTCCCCAAGGACATGTTCACGATAAGAACGCTTGGCGCCATAGCTTCGGGGCCATGGAGTGCATACAGCGCCCGATACATCACATCGATGATCAGGCGGTCCCGGGGCAACCCCTCGTCCCTTCCGTCCCACCCCATCACAGGAAGGGCCAGGATACGGCGTGGTAGCGGAACTTCCAGGCAGTTCCGATCACCATGCACGATCAGCGACGCCATGGCGGTGCCGTGAACACGGTTGGCAACCGGTGTATCCGGCTCCAATTCGAACAGATCAAGCACCTCCAAACGGTCGGCGAGCAGAGGATGGCGAGCGATGGGTACGCCGTCGAGCAGCGCAAGAATCGGTGGCTTTTCCGGTGCCGGACCTGGACGCAGCGGTTCGGTCACCGGATCGGCGATCTCGATGGACGGCGCCAAACTCTGCGGCCGGATGTGCCACACGGCATCAAGGCCGAGGATCGATTCCCCTGACCGTTCAACAATGGACCGGACAGCCGCAACCGGAAGGGACACCAGCAGGGCATGATATGCAATGTCTTCAACATAAGCACGATGGACGACTCGGCCGCCATCGGCGAGGATGGAATCCGAAACAGCGGCTTCATAGCTGCTGGCGCGCTCGGGCTTTTTTGAGAACACCAGTTCGACTTCCAACAGGATCAGATCATCATCTGAACGTTCTTCAATCTCTTCCTCAAGGAACGTCTGCTCCTCTTCGCTTAAGCGGTCGTCTGGCCCCCACGTCCGCAAATCTCGCAACAGATCGAACACTTTAGCCCAAGGTTTTGAGGCATCCAGACGACCTGCGCTCCATCGCTTCCACAAGGACAGGATTTGATCCATCGCCTGCGCATCGGGAACCAGCAGATAAGCGACCGGAGCCTTATCTCCTTCATCGCCTTCGAGTTCCTCCTCATCGATAAAGTCCAGACCGACGACCTCATTGACCGCTTTGGCGAACTCTTGGATCGAGCCCCGAACCTCGAACACCAGCAACCGCTCCGGTGCCAGAGCGGTTGGATCGGACCTCAGTTCCAACGTGCCCGGACGGGCCATGACCTCCGCCAAACGCGCAAACTTCGGCCCAAGCTTTCGAAGCTGGTCGGCGCGCGGAAATGCCTCAGGAGGCGGTAGAAACCTCTTTGGACCTTTTTGGCGGTCGCCGTTTGCTTTGGGCGTCAGGCGCAGAAGTGGTTTGGTCGGATCGCTCGGCATCGCTCTCGGTCGGCTTGATACGCGACGCCCAAAGGTCAGATTCCACCCTCACGGCGTCATCGATCTGAATTTCCCCTAAACCGAGTATATAGCGCCGCCTGACGTTTTGACAGTATTCACGCGCTTCGGCGTAGCTGATCTTTCCAAGTATACGAACGATGCCTTTTGCACCCACCTTCGGCTTCTCAGGCCACTGACTGATCAACCGCTCCACATAAGCTGCCAACATGCTCGGGTCTGGTTCAGGAAATCCAAGCCTCAGTTGGAATCGCCGCCACACGGCCCGATCCAGCAGTTCCGCATGGTTGGTTGCAGCCACGACGATGACATAGCTCGGCAGTTGGTCCAGTTGCATCAGCAGGAAGGAGACAACGCGCTTGATCTCACCGGTTTCGTGGGTATCTCCGCGTTCTTTGCCGATGGCGTCGAACTCATCGAAAAACAGCACGCAAGGCTGGGTACGGATGTAATCGAAAAGCTTGCGCAGCCGGGTGTTGGTTTCCCCCAGATAGCTGCCGATCAACGAGTCGTAACGCACCACAAAGAAGGGCATTCCCAGCGACTCGGCAATCGCTTCGGCGAATGAGGTCTTGCCATTTCCAGGCGGGCCAGAGAGGAGAACCCGGTGCCGGGGTTCCAGACCATGGGCACGGAGAACACCAGCGCGGAAATGTTCTTCGATCAGTTGGTCCGCATTGCGGCGAACGGGAAGAGGAAGGATCAGATCATCGAGCCGGATTGTCGGCGTGACCTCAAGAATGGCATCCCGCCCTCCACTCGTCGGCATGGACGACGACGTCAAAGGCGGTGGTGTGACGGCAACCGTGCTCAGCGCGCGTTGAAGACGGTCAGCCAAAATATGATGGCTTTTGGCGCGCTCGTCGGCAACGATCGCCTCGACCGTCGACTTCAGTGTTTCCCGCTCACCGGCTATGCCGGCGCGGACAAGGGATACAAGCAGGTCACTTCGAGCCATTGAGACACGCCACGCAAAGAACGATAAGTTGGGATACTCGCCGAGAGCCACTTTAGCAGGAATGAGATAGGGCGTCTCTCTAACCGCACCATCGGGCGCTGCGGGTGTAGCTCTTCGGAAGGCCGGTCAAACGAAAGCCGGTGAATTCAACACAAGCAGACGCAACAAACCCGCCGCTGACGTGTCATCTCCTGCGAAGAGGGTATCGCTTGCAGCGGCCCCTCTGAATTCGGTTCAATTCCGGGAGGATGACATGCGCAAGTTTCTCGCCGCCGCGGTTCCGGCCCTGATGCTGATGGCCGCCGCCGCGCCGGGCCATGCCCAGACCAGCGGGTCGGCAAGGTCCAATGCGGTCGCCAACGGCACGATGGACAGCGGTGCCCGCGACGTCCAGGCCAGCCGCGCCATGATCGGCAAGCGGGTGGTCCATCGCCATGGCGGGCCGGTCGCCGGCACCGTCCAGAATGTCACCACCGACGCCCAGGGCCAGACGATGGTCGAGCTGAAGCTCGCCAAGTCCGGCCAGACCGTCATGCTTCCCCCGGCCTCCTTCGAACGGCGGGGCAAGCAGATCATCGTCATGCAGGACGCCAGCGAACTGCAGCAACTCGCCCAATACAGCAACCAGGCCAACACCGGCTACGGCAGTTCGACGGGCGGGACCATGGGCGGCCAGATGGGCGGCTCCACCGGCGGCATGGGGTCCGGCGCCATGAACCGTGGGGCGATGGACAGCGATTCGATGAACCGGGGCTCCATGGGCTCCGGCGCCATGAACCGCGGGTCGATGAACCAAGGCTCCATGAATCAGGGCACCATGGGCAACGGCACGATGAACCGCGGCACCATGTCGCCGAACCAGCCCGGCATGGGCCAGTAAGCCGCTGCCGGAGGCGGACGGCCCAAGCAGCCCCCGCCTCCGGACAGGCGCTTACCCCCCATTCCCTGTCAGTCGATCACCGTCAGTTCGCCCGCCTGCGGCACCGGCATCGCCGCCTTGACCGCGGCGGCGTCCAGACCGCCGGCCAGCAGGCAGACCAGCTTGGCGTAGCTGGCCTCCGGCGTCATGTCATAGGCACCGATCGCCCCCACGGCGCCCAGCCCGGTGGCATAGGCGCCGGGCAGCACCGCGCCGCGCTGCACCTGGGTGTTGTCCATCAGCACGACCCCGGCCGTCACCGCCGCCGACAGGGCGCCGAGGAAGTCCGGATCGGTCGGGCCGTTGCCCTCGCCGAAGGCCAGCAGCACCGCCCCCTTCGCCGCCGGGCTGGTGGCGGTCAGCATCGCCGAGACCGTGCTCGCCCGGATGCCGGGATACAGCCACAGCATGACGACGGAGAACCCCGCCAGCGCCGCCGACATGGCGTCCAGCGCCGCCAGCCGCTTGGCCCGGTTCTCCGGCTCGGCCAGTGAAACGCTCTTGTCCGGCATCGGCAGCCAATAGGGCTCGTTGCGGGCGATCACGCTGCCGACGCTGGCCAGCGGCGGGAAGTTCGGCGAATCGAAGCCGGCGAAGCGGTTGGCGTCGACCTTGGACGAGCGGTTGCCGCGCAGCAGCTTGGTATCGAAATAGACGCAGACCTCCGGCACCGGCAGGGTTCCCGCCACCACGATGGCGCCGACCAGATTGGCCGGCGCGTCGCTCAGTGTGAAGGACAGCGGCACCTGCGACCCGCTGAACACCACCGGCTTCGACAGGCCGGGCAGCAGGAAGGACAGGGCCGACGCGCTGTAGGCCATGCTGTCCGTCCCGTGCAGCACGACGAAACCGTCATACTGGTCATAGACCGACAGCAGCCGCCGGGCGATGGCGACCCAGTCCGACGGCGTCATGTTGGAGCTGTCGAGCGTGCGGTCGAACCAGTCCATGGTCCAGTTCAGGTTCGGGTAATCCTGCACCCGATGGCCCGACAGGCCGGGCACCGCCAGCACCAGCTTCTCGAACTCCGCACCCGGCACCGGGGCCAGCGCCCCGTCGGGATTGGTCACGCACCCGATGGTGCCCCCGGTATACAGCACATAGACCCGCGACATCGCCCGTTCCTCCCGGCTTTCTTGTCGGCGGCAGGATAGGCTGGCGCCCGCCTATTTCTCAAGCCGCAGCCGGTCCCGGACCGCCAGCGGCGAGCGCACCGACGACGGCGCCTGTTCCGCCATCAGGCGATGGGCGAACACGGGAAGGGCCGACGGCACCGGGTTGTAGGCGAGGCGGAAGCGCCGCGGCTCCGGCACCGACGGCGCAGGCATGACAGGCAACTCCATCCGGGCGGCCCCGAGAACCGCACCGGCCCAGGCGGCGAACAACGACATGATCGGACACTCCAAAGGGATTGGAGACCGACAATGGGGCGGGCGCCATTCCCTTGGAAACGAATAGGCATTATGCCGTCATCACGATTCGTAATGACCGCCCCGTTGCGGACGGCCGGGCGCTCTGCTTGAATAAGCGGCAACTTCCGGTTCCCCGCCATGCCCGCCAATCTTGATACCGACCTGCTGCGCGCCTTCGTCGCCGTCGCCGACAGCGCCAGCTTCACCCGTGCCGGCGAAAGGCTGGGCCGCACCCAGGCGGCGGTCAGCCAGCAGGTGCGCCGGCTGGAGGACACGGTGGGCAAGCGCGTGTTCGAACGCGACACCCACGGCGTGCGCATGACCCGCGACGGCGAGGTTCTGCTGGCCTATGCCCGGCGCATGCTGACCCTGAACGACGAGGTGCTGGCCCTGATGCACCGCAGCCCGACGGTGGCCAGCGTCCGCATCGGCACGCCCGACGATTACGCCACCATGCTGCTGCCGGAAATCCTGGCCCGTTTCAACGCCGCCTATCCCGACGTGATGGTCGAGGTCATCTGCGACAACAGCCCCGATCTGGTGGCGGAGATCGACAAGGGCCGCTACGACCTCGCGCTCGTCACCCGCCATGCCGGCGAGGCCGGCGGCGAGCTGGTGCGGCAGGAGCCGGTGGCCTGGGTCGCCCCGCCGCTCGATCCCGTGTCGCCGCCGGGACATCGCCCGGTGGAAAGCCTGGACCCTGTGCCGCTGGCGCTGTTCCCCAAGGGCTGCGTCGTGCGCGACCTCGCTGTCGCCGCGCTCGACGGCATCGGCCGCGACTGGCGCGTCGCCTTCACCAGCAAGAGCGTCGTCGCCGTCCATGGCGCGGTGATGGGCGGGCTGGGGGTGACGGCGATGGAATGCTGCACCGTCCCGCCCAGCCTGCGCCGCATCGGCGCGGCGGAGGGGTTTCCCGCCCTGCCGGACGTCGACATCGCCCTGCACCGCGCCCGCGGCACGGCGCCCAAGCCGGTGCGGCTGCTGGCCGATGCCATCCACGACCTCGTCGGCCATGACTTGCTCGGCCGCCGGGCACCGGACCTCGCCCCATCGATGTCCGCGAAGGAAGTTGCGAAGGAAGTCTCTCCATGAAAGCCGTGCCATGAAAGCCGTGCCGACCCGCCGCCTGCTGCCGGCGCTCGCCGTCGCCCTCGCTTGTGTCGGGTTCATCGCCGCCGCCGTGCCGGCGCGGGCGCAGAGCCCCGTCGCCATCGGCGCCCCGCTGACCGGCGAGGTGGTGCTGAACCGCGACATCGAGGTGCGGATCGGCCCCAGCGAGGATGCGCGCATCGTCACGACGCTGAAGCAGGGCAAGGCGCTGAACGCGCTCGGCACCCCGCGCGGCACCTATTGGACGGAGGTCGCCATCGGCGGCCAGCCCATCGGTTATGTCCCCGCCGATTCGCTGGACCCGGCGCTGATGGTCACCGGCCGGCCGGCCATCGGCGGCGAGGGGCCGCGGGCGCACAAGCCCGCCGAGCCGGCGAAACCCGGCTCCGGCAAGCCGGCGGCGGACGCTCCCCTGCCTCACCGCAGCGCCGCCGTCGTGCCGCGCGCGGCCTGGGACAAGGCGGCGCAGACCCCGGCGGAGGGCTATGTCGTCGCCGCCGGCCCGATCTCCGCCACCGAGATCCTGAGCAACCGCAAGCGGCGCCCCTTCACGCTGCGCCAGGGCGACGTGGTGGCGCTGATCAGTGCGGCGAACGGCGAGGCGACGCTGGCCCTGCCCGCCGGTACCCGCGCGCTGGCGCCGGTCCAGGGGCTGGTCGGGGTGGTGGCGCCCTACCCGCTGCCGGGCATGCCGCCGGTGGAGCCGGGCATGCTCTACGGCATCAAGCTGGGCGAATATGTCAGCTACGCCGAGGGACTGCGCGCCTGGAAGGAGTTCACCGCCGGGCCGGGCAGCGACTATCGCGACCTGCCGCCGATGGTCTGGCCGGTGTTCCGCAAGGGCCGCCTGCTGTACGAGGTCGGGGTGGCCCCCTTCACCCGGCTGCAGGTCGACACCGCCTGCGGCACGTTGGCGCAACGCGGACTCGATTGTACGGTGATCGAGCTGGATACGTTCTGATAGTTTGCATCAATGGGCCGGCCACGCCCACCCTCATGACGCTTTCACGATCGAAGAGCCATGACCGACGCCGACCCGACTGGACCTGAGGACGAGGCCCGAACCGCTCCGGCAGCGGAAAGCGGTGACGAGGATCTGGTGTTCTTCGACGATGCCGCCCCGGACGGGGATGCATCAGGCGGGGACGGCGGCGCGGAGGAGCAGCCCGGCAGCCGCTGGACCATGCTGATCGTCGACGACGAGCCGGAGGTCCATGCGATCACCAAGCTCGTCCTGTCCGACTTCGCCTACAAGGGGCGCAAGGCGCGCTTCCTGTCCGCCCATTCGGCGGCGGAGGCGCGGCGCATCCTGGCGCGGGAAAGCGACATCGCGCTGATCCTGCTCGACGTGGTGATGGAGACGGAGGACGCCGGCCTGCGGCTGGTCCACCACATCCGCGAGGAGCTGCGCAACCGCAACGTCCGCATCATCCTGCGCACCGGCCAGCCGGGACAGGCGCCGGAACGGGCGGTGATCCTCGATTACGACATCAACGACTACAAGGCGAAGACCCAGCTGACCGCCCAGCAGCTGTTCACCACCACCGTCGCGGCCCTGCGCTCCTACGAGGACATCGTAACGATCGACGCCAACCGCCGCGGCCTGGAGAAGATCATCGAGGCGTCGTCGTCGCTGTTCCGCGCCCGCTCGATGAAGCTGTTCGCCGCGGGCGTGCTGACCCAGCTGTCCGGCCTGCTGGGGGTGGGGCCGGACGCCATCCTCTGCATGCAGCGCGGCGGCGCCGGCGCGGCCGGCTGCACCCCGTCGGGATGCGCCCCATCGGGATCTCCCACCAGCCTCTATGTGCTGGCCGGGTCGGGCCGGTTCGAGGCGCTGATCAACGAGCCCGCCGCCGGCCATGTCGACCCGGCCGTGCTGGACGCGGTGGCCGCCTGCCTGGAAAAACAGGCGCATGGCTATGCCGGCGACCATTGCACGCTCTACATCCGCACGCCGAACGACCGCGAGACGGTGGTTTATCTGCGCTCCAACCGGCCGCTGTCCGAACTCGACCGCAGGCTGATCGAGGTGTTCTGCGGCAAGATCTCCGTCGGTTTCGACAATTTGCACCATTACGAGCAGCTCTACCGCGCCCAGCAGGGCACGCTGGCGGCGCTGGCCGATCTGGCCGAACGCGGCCGCGGCACGCTGGGCACGGACGGCGCGGCGGCGGAGAAGACGGCCGATATGGCGGCCGAAATAATTGGGGACAGCCGCTTCAGCCGCTCGCTGCGCATCGCCGCGATCACCGAACGGATCGCCCGCCGCCTGCATGCCGACGGCCTGTTCCCCGAGTCGCTGGACGAATCGACGCTGGAGATCATCGGGCTCGCCGCCATCCTGCACGACATCGGCAATGCCGCGGTCGACCCGGACATCCTGTCGAAGCCCGGCCCGCTCGATCCGACGGAACGCAGCGCCATGCAGACCCACACGGTGGCCGGCGCCGCCCTGCTGCACCAGGCCAGCCATCTGGCCGACGGTCCGACCCATCTGCATCTGGGGGCGGCGGTGGCGCGCTGGCATCACGAGAATTGGGACGGCACCGGCTATCCCGACGGCCGCACCGGGGCGGCGATCCCGCTGTGCGCCCGCATCGTCGCCGTCGCCGACGCCTATGACGCGATGACGCGCGACCGTCCCTATCGTCCGGCGCTGGACCGTGCTCACGCCGTGGAGGAAATCCGGCGGCTGGCCGGCCTGCGCTTCGATCCGGCGGTGGTCGATGCCTTCCTCGCCGTGCTGCCGGAGATCGACCGGCCCGGTTCCGGGGCAGGACCGGCGGCCTGACGACGGGCGGCCTGACGGGCGGGATGCCGCACCCCTAACCCCGCCCCCTTTTCCTTCGTCCTATCGGCTGCAAAGGGCCTCGACCGCCTCGCGCAACGGCCCGACCTGCACCGGCTTCAGCAGCAGCTGGCAGCCCAGAAGTTCGGCCTCGTCGCGCCGTTCGGGCGTGCTGTCGCCGGTCAGGATGATCGCCGGGATCTGCTGCCCGGTCTCGGCACGGACGCGCTCCACCACCTCCCGCCCGGTACGGCCGGCCGGCAGGTAATGGTCGGCGATGATCAGGTTCGGCGCCCGGCCCAGACCGCCGAGCTGAGCCTCCAGCGCGGCGGCGCTCAGCGCCTTCACCACCTCGTACCCCCAGCCGTCCAACAGGATCGCCAGCCCCTCGACAATCGAGCGGTCATCGTCGACCACCAGGATCAGCGGCCTGATGGACTCCGGTTTGGTTGCCTGACTGCCTGTAGGATCAGCCATTGATTTCTCCCGGTCTGTCGCTTGCATCAAATTGGACATCGGGCAAGCCAAGGCAATGCAAGCGCCGCCTGTGGCCTAACCGTGACATCGGACACATCATAGGCTTACCACGGGCAAACAATCCCAAGGCCCGATCTTCCCACAAAACATTGCATAGCCGTCTAATACTGAATTGCAACAATCGGCATCAGGATTTTCCCTTAGCGAATGCACTCAAGATTCTTCAATCAGCGATTCAGCATATGATTGGGCAATCGGCGGTTTGAAAAGACTCTTTCGCGACTCCTTCGGCGAGGACAAAAAAAGAGCCCCCGCCGAAACGGAGGCTCTTTTCTTGAACAGCAGAAACTTCAACCTTTGAGAGATAGTCTCAGGCGCGGAGATTTCCACCGGTCGCCTTGACCACCGCCGCGACGATTTTCTGGCCGACCGCTTCGATCGCCTCATCGGTCAGGGTTGCGCCGGTCGGCTGGTAGGTGACCGACACGGCGACCGACTTGCGCCCCTCGCCCACGCCCGGCCCCTCATAGACGTCGAACACCACGACATCCTTGACCAGCGCCTTGTCTGCGCCCTTCACCGCGCGCAGGATCTTGTCGGCCTCGACCTTGCGGTCGACGACGAAGGCGAAATCGCGCTCCACCGGCTGGAAGGCGGAGAGCTGGACCATCGGCTTGGCGGTGCCGCCCTTCTTCTTCGGCAGCGGCACGGCGTCCAGCATCACCTCGAAGCCGACGATCGGACCCTTGACGCCCAGAGCCTCCAGCACCGACGGATGGATCTCGCCGAAGCGGGCCATCACGGTGGGGCCGAGTCGCAGCACGCCGGAGCGGCCGGGGTGGTACCAGCCCGGCGCGTCGGTGGTGACCTGCAGATTGCCGGCGGGGGCGCCGACCGACTCCAGAACCGCCAGCGCGTCGGCCTTGGCGTCGAACACATCGACGCCGCGCGCCTTCTCCGCCCAATGGCGCGGCACCGCCGCCCCGGCGCGGATGCCGGCGGCGACGCTGTCCTGCCCGTCCGGCGCCGGGGTGCGGAAGGCCGCCCCAACCTCGAACAGGCGGACGTCGGCGAAGCCACGGTCGGCGTTGCGGCCGGCGGCCTGGATCAGGTTGGGCAGGATCGACGGGCGCATGACGTCCAGGTCGCTGCTGATCGGGTTGACCAGCCGCAGGCCGGGCTGGCCGCCGCCGAACAGCTCGGCGACCGGACCGGACAGGAAGGACCAGGTCACCGCCTCCGACAGGCCGCGGGCGGCCAGCGTCCGCTTGGCCAGCGCAACCCGGCGCTGCTTCAGCGTCAGGGCCGGACGGGTCAGCACCGTCTCGCGCGGCAGCGGCGTCGCCGGGATGGCGTCGAAGCCGTGGACGCGCAGCACCTCCTCGACCAGATCGGCCTCGCCATGGACATCTGCGCGCCAGGACGGAATGCCGACGCGCAGCCGGCCATCCTCGTCCTCGCCTTCCACCGTGAAGCCCAGATCCATCAGGATCTGCACCTGACGGTCGCGCGGCAGCTCGACGCCGCCCAGCGCCGCGACTCGGCCGGCGCGCAGGGTCAGGCTGCGCTTCCAGTCCGGCTCGGCCCCGGCGACCACCAGTTCCGACGGCTCGCCGCCGCACAGTTCCAGGATCAGGCGGGTGGCGCGTTCCATGCCGGCAAACACCGCGGCCGGATCGACGCCGCGCTCGAAGCGATAGCGCGCATCGGAGTCGATGCCCAGCCGGCGGCCGGTCTGCGCCGTGCGCACCGGATCGAACAGCGCCGCCTCGACGAAGACGTTGACGGTCTGTTCGGTGCAGCCGGTCGGCTCACCGCCGACGATGCCGGCCAGAGCCTCCGCCCGCTCGTCGTCGGCCACCACGGTCATGGCGCCGTCCAGCGCGTACTCCTTGCCGTTCAGCGCCGCCAGCGTCTCGCCCTCGCGGCCCAGCCGGACGGTGATGTTGCCCTTCACCGTGTCGGCGTCGAAGACGTGCAGCGGTCGGGCGGCGTCGAAGGTCAGGTAGTTGGTGATGTCGACCAGCGCCGAGATCGGGCGCAGGCCGATCGACACCAGCTTGTCCTGCAGCCACTTCGGCGACGGGCCGTTCTTCACGCCGCGGATATAGCGGCCGACGAACAGCGGGCAGGCCTCGGGCGCGGCGATGCTGACGCCGATCGGGCTGGCGAAGCGGCCCTTCACCGGCGTGGTGTCCAGATGCCCGGCGGTCAGCGGCTTCAGCGTGCCCATGCCGGCGGCGGCGAGATCGCGGGCGATGCCGCGCACGCCGGCGCAGTCGGCGCGGTCGGGCGTCAGGTTGATGTCGATGACCGGATCGTTCAAACCGGCATAATCGGCGAAGCCGGCGCCGACGGGCGCGTCGTCCGGCAGCTCGATGATGCCCTCATGCTCGTCGGACAGCTTCAACTCGCGCTTGGAGCACATCATGCCGTTCGACTCGACGCCGCGGATGACGCCCTTCTTCAGCGTGATGTCGGAACCTGGGACATAGGTCCCCTCCGGCGCGAAGACGCCCTTCATGCCGGCGCGCGCGTTCGGGGCGCCGCAGACGACCTGCAGGGTGCCGGCGCCGGTATCGACCATCAGCACGCGCAGCTTGTCGGCGTCCGGGTGCTTCTCGGCCGAGACGACATGGGCGACGCGGAAGGGCGCCAGCTCCTTCGACCGGTCATGGACGCCTTCCACCTCCAGCCCGAGGGCAGTCAGCTTTTCCGTGATCTGGTCGAGCGAGGCGTCGGTCTCCAGATGGTCCTTCAGCCAGGACAGCGTGAACTTCATGGGTCCGGCTCCTTAGCGCGTCAGGCCGTGGGCGATGTTGGGAATGTCGAGGGAGGCGAAGCCGTAATGCTTCAGCCAGCGCAGGTCGGCTTCGAAGAAGGTGCGCAGATCGGGGATGCCGTATTTCAGCATGGCGACGCGCTCCACCCCCATGCCGAAGGCGAAGCCCTGGTACTTGGTGCTATCGATGCCGCAGGCTTCCAGCACGTTCGGGTGGACCATGCCGCAGCCGAGGATCTCCAGCCAGTCGCCGTAATTGCCCAGCTTCAGCTCGCCGCCCTTGCGCGAGCAGCCGATATCGACCTCCGCCGACGGTTCGGTGAAGGGGAAGAAGCTGGGGCGGAAGCGCAGCGGCAGGTCGTCCACATCGAAGAAGGCGCGGCAGAACTCCACGAGGCAGCCCTTCAGGTGCCCCATGTTGGTCGCCTCGTCGATGACCAGCCCCTCGATCTGGTGGAACATCGGGGTGTGGGTCATGTCGTAGTCGGAGCGGTAGGTCCGCCCCGGCGCGATGATGCGGATCGGCGGCTTGTTGTTCAGCATGGTGCGGACCTGCACCGGGCTGGTGTGGGTGCGCAGCAGCATCTTCTTATCGGCCGAATCCGGCAGATAGAAGGTGTCGTGCATGTCGCGCGCCGGGTGGCCGGGCGGGAAGTTCAGGGCGGTGAAGTTGTGGAAATCATCCTCGATGTCCGGCCCTTCGGCGACCGAGAATCCCATCTCGGCGAAGATGGCGATCATCTCGTCCATCGTCTGGCTGATCGGGTGGATGCGCCCCTCGGTCTCGGGCCGGACCGGCAGGGTCACGTCGACCCGTTCGGCCTCCAGCCGCGCCTTCAGGTGGGCGGCGGCGAGGTCGGCCTTGCGCGCGTCGATGGCGGCGGCGATCTCGTCCTTCAGCGCGTTCAGCGCCTGACCGCGCTCCTTGCGCTCGTCCGGCGTGAGGTTCCCCAGCTCCTTCATGAAGCCGGTGATGCGCCCCTTCTTGCCGAGCGCGGAGACCCGCACCTCGTCCAGCGCCGAGAGGTCGGCGGCGGCGTTGACCTGCGACAGAAGTTCGTCTTTCAGCGCGTCGAGCATGGCGGTTCCCGGCAAGCGTGGGGAAAAATCGGTGCAAACAGAAAAAGGGAGCCGGCCCAGCGGCCCGGCTCCCTTCTCTTACAACTGACGCCGTGACGGCAAGCGTTCCCTAGGACGGGAAGCGCTGGGCGTTACGCGGCGGCCTTGGAGGCGAGCGCGGCCTGGGCCTTGTCCACCAGGGTCTTAAAGGCCTCCGGCTCGCGCGCGGCCAGATCGGACAGGACCTTGCGGTCGATCTCGATGCCGGCCAGCTTGATGCCGTTGATGAAGCGCGAATAGGTCAGGCCGTACTGACGGACGCCGGCGTTGATGCGCTGGATCCACAGGCCGCGGAAATCGCGCTTCTTATTGCGGCGGTCGCGGTAGGCGTAACGAAGCGCCTTTTCGACCTTCTCGATCGCAATACGGAAATTCTTGGAATTGCGACCCCGGTAGCCCTTGGCGAGCTTCAGGATCTTGCGGTGACGGGCGTGCGTCGTGACGCCGCGCTTAACACGAGCCATGGTTCAGGTCCTTCCGAATTCTACAATGTGCCGAGATCAGGCGTTGCGCAGCCAGTTCTTCAGCACCGTGCGGGCGTTGGAGTCGCACAGGGTCATCATGCCGCGCGCGTTGCGCTTCATGTTCGGGGACTTCTGTTCCAGGCAGTGGCGCTTGTAGGCGGCCTGAGCGCGGACCTTACCCGTGGCGGTCACCTTGAAGCGCTTCTTGGCGCCGCTCTTCGTCTTCAGCTTGGGCATTTTCGTTTCCTAGAGGGAAATGAGGCGGAATTCCATCGGACGGTTGGGCATGCCCTGAGCCATACGGCCCAGCCTCGCCGCCCGTGGAAGGATGGGCTTATACGCGCGAGGACGGCGGGATGCAAGGGGGATGTGGCGGAAAGGCTTTCTGCAACGCCCTGGACCCGAGGCTCCTCTTCGGCCGTCATTCCCCAAAGGCGGAAATCCAGTCGTTCCATCGTCCGCCTCCCCTGGCCCGCCCCCGCCCTACGCCATTCGCCGCAGCGTCTTCCGCATCGCACGCCCCCGCTGGCGCAAGGCCCCTGCCCGCGCTATGTTCCCGGCCATGAGCGACCGCACCCCCCCATCCTCCGCCGACCCGCAAAAGCCCGTCTCCGGTGCCGCCCCCTCCGGTGCCGAAGGCAACTGGTTCGGCTTCACCCCCGTCGATCCGTCCGCCAAGTCCGGGCTGGTCCGCGCCGTCTTCGACAGCGTGGCGACCAACTACGACCTGATGAACGACCTGATGTCGGGCGGCATCCATCGGCTGTGGAAGGACACGCTGATGGAGTTGGTGGCGCCCAAGCCGGACATGACCCTGCTGGACGTGGCGGGCGGCACCGGCGACATCGCCTTCCGCTTCCTGAAGAAGGGTGGCGGGGCCGCTGTGGTCTGCGACATCACCGAAGCGATGGTCCGGGTCGGCCGCGACCGCGCCATCGACCGCAACATCCTGTCCGGCGTGCAATGGACGGTCGGCGATGCGGAAAAGCTGCCCATCGCTTCGCGCTCGGTCGACGCCTACACCATCGCCTTCGGCCTGCGCAACGTCACCCGCATCGACGAGGCGATCAAGGAGGCCCACCGCGTCCTGAAGCCCGGCGGCAAGTTCTATTGCCTGGAATTCAGCCACGTCGTCCTGCCGGTGCTTCGCGAGCTGTACGACGTCTATTCCTTCCAGGTATTGCCCTTCATGGGCCGCGTCGTGGCGAAGGACGAGGCGAGCTATCGCTATCTGGCCGAGAGCATCCGCCGCTTCCCGCAGCAGGCCGATCTGGCCAAACGGATCGAGGCGGCCGGATTCGGCGCCGTGCGCGTGCGCAACCTGTCGGGCGGAATCGCCGCCATCCATTCCGGCTGGCGGATCTAGGCTCCCGTGTTCCGCATCCTGCGCAACCTGATCCGGATGGCCGTGATCGGCCGGACGGTCGCCCGTCACGACGCCCTGCCCACCAGCCTGCTCGGCACCGCCCCCGGCTTGCTCTGGCTGTGGCGCCGAGTCGCCCGCAAAGGCGTGCCCGGCCGCGAGGGCGAGCGGCTGGCCCGCGCGTTGGCCGAACTCGGCCCCACCTACATCAAGCTGGGACAGCTGCTCTCCACCCGCTCCGATCTGGTCGGCGAGCGGATGGCCGTCGATCTGGCCGAGTTGCAGGACAAGCTGCCGCCCTTCCCCGCCCATCAGGCCCGCGCCATCATCGAGGCGGAGTTCGGCCAGCCGGTCCATGCCCTGTTCCAGAGCTTCGACGACAAGCCGGTCGCCGCCGCCTCCATCGCCCAGGTGCATTTCGCCGTCACCGCCGACGGGCAGGAGGTGGCGGTCAAGGTGCTGCGTCCGGGGATCGAACAGGCCTTCGAACGCGACATCGACCTGTTCTACCGGCTGGCGAACCTTGCCGAATGGGTGCTGCCCCGGCTGAAGCGGCTGCGGCTGGTCGAGGTGGTCGACACCTTCGCCCGCACCTCCCGCCTGGAGATGGACCTGCGGATGGAGGCGGCCGCCGCGTCGGAGCTGGCGTCGAACTTCAAGGACGATGAGACCTTCAACGTGCCGAAGGTCGATTGGGAGCGCACCGCCGGCCGCGTGCTGACGCTGGAGCGCATCCGCGGCTTCAAGGTGGACGAGCCGGCCCGTATCTCCGCCGCCGGTTTCGACCGCGACGAGATCCTGGCGATGGCCTCGGCCAGCTTCTTCAATCAGGTGTTCCGCGACGGCTTCTTCCACGCCGACCTGCATCCCGGCAACCTGTTCATCAACGAACAGGGCACCATCACCGCCGTCGATTTCGGCATCATGGGGCGGCTGGACCGCGAGACGCGCTATTACCTCGCCGACATGCTGATCGGTTTCCTGACCGGCGACTACCGCCGCGTCGCCATCGTGCATTTCGAGGCCGGCTACGTCCCGCGCCACCAATCGATCGAGATCTTCACCCAGGCCTGCCGCGCCATCGGCGAGCCGTTGCAGAACAAGCCGCTGGCCGACATCTCGGTCGGCCGCCTGCTGGCCCAGCTGTTCGCCGTCACCGAACAGTTCGAGATGGAAACCCAGCCGCAGTTGCTTCTCCTTCAGAAAAGCATGCTGACGGCGGAGGGCGTCGGCCGGCTGCTGAACCCCAACATCAACATGTGGGAACTGGCCCGGCCGCTGATCGAGGAGTGGATGCGCGAGAATCGCGGGCCGGAGGCGCAGTTCATCAACGATGCCGGCGCCATCCTGTCCACCGTCCGCCGCATCCCCGCCCTGGTCAGCGAGGCCGAACGGGTGACCCGCGACATGGCGGAGGGTGGGGTGCGCCTGCACCCGCAGACCGTCCGCCAGATGCTGAACGGCTGGGAGACCCGTCGCCGCTCGGACCGCATCGCCCTGTGGGTGATCGCGGCCCTGCTGGCGGTGATCGCGGTTCAGATGCTGTAAAGCTCAATACCCCCGGCTGCGGTCCACCAGATTGGGCAGCGGCCGGCCGTCGCGCAGGGCCTTCACCGCGTCGGCCACCTGCACGGCGCAGCGCGACGGGTGGGTGATCCCGGCGACATGGGGGGTGATGCGGACCTGCGGATGGCGCCAGAACGGATGGTCGGCCGGCAGCGGCTCCGTCGCGAAGACGTCCAAGCTGGCGCCGTGCAGATGCCCGCTCTCCAGCGCGTCGAGCAGGTCCGACTCGACCAGATGCCCACCGCGGGCAGCGTTGATCACCACCGCCCCCTTGGGCAAGGCGGCGAACAGCGACGCATTCATGATGCCGCGGGTCTCGTCGGTCAGCGGCAGCAGGCAAACGAGGAAATCGCACTGCGGCAGCATCGCCGCCAGCCCATCGGGACCGGAGAAGCTCTCCACCCCCTCGATGCTCTTCGGGCTGCGGCTCCAGCCCATCAGGCGGTAGTCCAGGGTCCGCAGCGTGCGGGCGGACGCCGCTCCCAACTCGCCCAGCCCCAGGAAGCCGACGGTCACCTCGGAGGCCGGGCGATGGTCCCTCTGCTCCCACCGCGCCTCGGCCTGGAGGGCGGCATAACCATCCATCAGCCGATGCCAGTAGAGAACCTGATAAGCCACATAGCCGGCCATGTCGACCGTCAGCCCGTCCGCCACCATGCGGACCAGCGGCACGTCGGGCAGGGTCGGATCCTGCAGGATCGGCTCCACCCCGGCGCCCAGCGACACGATCAGCTTCAGGTTGGGCAGCGTCGCCAGCATGCCGGCCGGCGGCTTCCACACCACGGCCACCTCGATGTCGGCGACCTCGCCGGTCTCGGGCCAGACGCGCATCTCCACGCCGGGAAGATGGCGGGCGATTTCCCGGCGCCAATCCTCGGCGCTGTCGCTGGCGGAGCAGAACAGAAGCGTCACGGCCGAACCCCTGCTATGTAGGTGAGTGTTTGGGGCGCGAACGATAGCGCCTTTCCAAAACTCCGCAATCCGCAAGGACGCATGCCCGTGCCGCGCCTGATCCTGCTGAACAAGCCCTATGGCGTGCTGCCGCAATTCACCGATGACCAGGGCCGTCCGACCCTGGCGGAGCTGGTGCCGGTGAAGGGCGTCTATGCCGCCGGCCGGCTCGACCGCGACAGCGAGGGGCTGCTGGCGCTCAGCGACGACGGCCCGCTGATCGCCCGCATCGCCTCGCCCGCCAACAAGATGCCGAAGACCTATTGGGTGCAGGTGGAGGGTATCCCGACCGACGAGGCGCTGGAGGCGCTGCGCCGCGGCGTCACGCTGAAGGACGGTCCCACCCTGCCTGCCGAGGTGCGGCGGATGGAGGAGCCGGAGTCGCTGTGGCCGCGCGACCCGCCGGTGCGCTACCGCGCCGCCATCCCCACCAGCTGGATCGCGCTGACTCTGCGCGAGGGACGCAACCGGCAGGTCCGCCGCATGACCGCGGCGGTCGGCTTCCCCACCCTGCGGCTGATCCGCTGGTCGATCGGCGACTGGACGTTGGAGGGGTTGGCGCCGGGGCAGTGGCGGGAGGTCCCCCAACCGCCCGCGACACCCACCAAGGGGCCAAAGACCCCGGCACCAACCGGTAAGCGCGACTCCGTCAAGCCGCGCCGAACAGCTGCTCCTCGCTCAGCGCCATCACGCTCGCGGAGCCGTTGACCACGGTCGCCCGCAGCGCCGCCGCCTTCGGCAGCACATGGGTGGCGAAGAAGCGGGCGGTCAGCGGCTTGGCCGACAGGAAGGCGGTGTCGGTATCGCCCGCCGCCAGCCGCTCGGTCGCCACCTTGGCGGCGCGGGCCAACTGCCAGCCGCCGGCGACCACGCCCATCAGCTCCAGCAGGGTCACCGACGCGGCGGCCGGCAGGCGCGGGTCCTGCTTCGCCACGCTCAGCACCCAGGCCACCGCCTGCTTGGCCTCATGCGCCGCAGCCACCAGTTCGGCGCCGGTGACCCGCAACGCTTCGTCCGCATGGCCGGACAGCTCGCCGCCCAGCGCCGCGATCTCGTCGAGCAGCCCGTTGGCGGTCGTCCCGCCGTCGCGCAGGATCTTGCGGTTGATCAGGTCGTTGGCCTGGATGGCGGTCGTGCCTTCATAGATCGTGGTGATGCGGGCGTCGCGCAGATGCTGGGCGGCCCCGGTCTCCTCGATGAAGCCCATGCCGCCATGGATTTGCACGCCGTCCGACGCCAGCTGCTGGCCGGTCTCGGTGCACCAGCCCTTGGCGATGGGGGTCAGCAGGTCGACCAGCAGCGCGGCGCGGCCGCGGGCGGCCTCGTCGGCATGGTGGTGCGCCACGTCCACCGCGGCGGCGGCGGTGTAGAGGATGCCGCGCATCGCCTCGATCCGCGCCTTCATGCCCATCAGCAGGCGGCGGACGTCGGGATGGTTGACGATGCCCTTCGACTGGCCCTCGGTCCAGCCCAGCGGCTTGCCCTGCACGCGGTCGCGGGCATAGGCCAAGGCCTGCTGATAGGCGCGCTCGGCGATCGACAGGCCCTGCATGGCGACGTTCAGCCGGGCGTGGTTCATCATGGCGAACATGTATTCCAGGCCGCGGTTCGGCTCGCCGACGAGGAAGCCGGTCGCCCCGCCCTCGTCGCCGAAGGACAGCACGGCGGTCGGGCTGCCATGGATGCCCAGCTTGTGCTCCAGCGACACGCACTTCACCTGATTGCGGGCGCCCAGGCTGCCGTCCGCGTTGACCAGGAACTTCGGCACGACGAACAGGCTGATACCCTTCACGCCCGGAGGCGCGTCGGGCAGGCGGGCCAGCACCAGATGGACGATGTTCTCCGTCAGGTCATGGTCGCCGTAGGTGATGAAAATCTTCTGCCCGCTGACGAGGTAATGGTCGCCGTTCGGCACCGCGCGCGACCGCGTGGCGGCAAGGTCGCTACCCGCCTGCGGCTCGGTGATGTTCATGGTGCCGGTCCACTCGCCCGAGATCATCTTGGGCAGGTAGATGTCCTTCAACGCGTCGGAGCCGTAGAGCTGAACCGCGTTCACCGCCCCCTGCGTCAGCATCGGGCAGAGCGCGAAGGCCATGTTGGCGGAATGCCACATCTCCTGCACGGCGGTGTTCAGCAGGTTGGGCAGCCCCATGCCGCCGCGCGCCGGATCGAAGGGCAGCCCGTTCCAGCCGCCCTCCACCAGCGCCTGCCAAGCCGCCCCCCAGCCCTCCGCCGTGCGGGCGATGCCGTCGGCGCCGAGCTTCGCCCCCTGGACGTCGCCGATGCGGTTCAGCGGAGCCAGGACATTCTCGGCGATCTTCGCCGCCTCGCCCAGGATGCTGTCCACCATGTCGGGGCTGGCATCCTCGAAGCCCGGCAGAGCCGCGACATCGGCCATGCCGGCGAGGTGGTCGAGGACGAAGCGGATCTCTTTCAGCGGCGGGGTGTAGGGGATCGCGGCGGCGGTCATGGGGGACCTCTTCGGGTAACGGAGGAAATGAACGGGATCAGACGGCCTGCTGCAGCTCCGGCAGCACCTTGAACAGGTCGGCGACGAGGCCGTAGTCGGCGACCTGGAAGATCGGCGCCTCCTCGTCCTTGTTGATGGCGACGATCACCTTGCTGTCCTTCATGCCGGCGAGGTGCTGGATCGCACCCGAAATGCCGACGGCGACGTACAGCTCCGGCGCCACGATCTTGCCGGTCTGGCCGACCTGATAGTCGTTCGGCACGAAGCCGGCATCCACGGCGGCCCGGCTGGCACCCACGGCGGCGCCGAGCTTGTCGGCGATGGCCTCCAGCAGGTGGAAATTGTCGCCCGACTGCATGCCTCGCCCGCCGGAGATGATGATGCGGGCGGAGGTCAGTTCCGGACGCTCCGACTTCGACAGCTCGGCCGAGACGAAGCTCGACAGGGCGGGATCGGCCACGGCGGCGATGCTCTCGACCGGCGCACTGTTGGTGGCTGCCGCCGCTTCGAAGGCGGTGGTGCGGACGGTGACGACCTTCACCGCATCGGCCGACTGCACGGTGGCGATGGCGTTGCCAGCGTAGACCGGCCGCTCGAAGGTATCGGCGGAGACCACGGTGGTGATGTCGGAGATCATCGCCACGTCGAGCAGAGCCGCGGCGCGCGGCAGCACGTTCTTGCCCACCGAGGTGGCGGCGGCGAGGACATGGCTGTAGCCGGAGGCGAGCGAGACCAGCAGGGCCGCGACCGGTTCGGCCAGGGCGTGCTCGTAGGCGGCATCGTCGGCGAGCAGCACCTTGGCGACGCCGGCCAGCTTGGCGGCCTGCTCGGTGGCCGAGGCGGCGTTGCGGCCGGCGACGAGGACATGGACGTCGCTGCCCAGCTTGGCAGCGGCGGTCACCGCGTGGGCGGTGGCGGGCTTGAGGCTGGTGTTGTCGTGGTCGGCGAGGATCAGGATGGGCATGGCGGATTCCTCTGTCGGGCGGGGTGTTGGCAGTGCGGAGACTTGCCCCCACCCCGACCCTCCCCCGCTGGGCGGGGGAGGGGGCAGGATGCTTGTCGGCGTTCGGCGGCAGTTCCCTCCCCTGCGAAGCGGGGGAGGGTTAGGGTGGGGGCACCGGAGCCGGCGCTCAGATCACCCGCGCCTCGTTCTTCAGCTTGTCGACCAGCGTGGCGACGTCCGGCACCTTGATGCCGGCCTGACGCTTGGCCGGCTCGGCCACCTTGACCGTCTGCAGCCGCGGCGTCACATCGACGCCGAGCGCGTCCGGCGTGACGGTCTCCAGCGGCTTCTTCTTCGCCTTCATGATGTTGGGCAGCGAAGCGTAACGCGGCTCGTTGAGGCGCAGGTCGGCGGTGACCACCGCCGGCAGCTTCAGTTCCACCGTCTCAAGGCCGCCGTCGATCTCGCGCGTCACCGCGACCTTGCCGTCACCGGCAACGACCTTCGACGCGAAGGTGCCCTGGCCCCAGCCGAGCAGGGCGGCCAGCATCTGGCCGGTCTGGTTGCAGTCGTCATCGATCGCCTGCTTGCCGAGGATCACCATCCCCGGCGCTTCCTTCTCGACCAGCGCCTTCAGCACCTTGGCGACGGCCAGCGGCTGGGTCTCGACATCGGTCTGCACCAGGATGGCGCGGTCGGCACCCATGGCGAGAGCGGTGCGCAGGGTCTCCTGGGCCTGGGCCGGGCCGACGGAGACGACGACGATCTCGGTCGCCGCACCGGCTTCCTTCAGGCGCACCGCTTCTTCGACGGCGATCTCGTCGAAGGGGTTCATCGAGAATTTCACGTTGGACGTCTCGACGCCGGACTGGTCGGTCTTCACCCGGATCTTGACGTTGTAGTCGACGACGCGCTTCACGGCGCAGAGGATCTTCATGGCGCGGGTCCCTTTGAAAATGGGCGGCGTGCAGGCATGGCGAGACGTTGGCCCCCTCCCCATCCCTCCCCCACCTTTGGTGGGAGAGGGGGCAGGACGCTTGCCGGCGTGACGTGATTGCGAAAGCGGCGGCAGTCCCCTCTCCCCTCGGCCGGCCGCAGGCCGGTCCGATGAGGGGGAGGGTTAGGGAGGGGGCAAAGAGCCCCGCCCCTTACAGCCCCTCGGTCTGCTTGCGCAGGACGTATTTCTGGATCTTGCCGGTCGAGGTCTTCGGCAGCGGGCCGAACACCACCGTGCGCGGGCACTTGAAGTGGGCCATGTGTGACCGGCAGAAGGCGATGATGTCGGCCTCGGTCGCGGTGGCGCCGTCCTTCAGGGTGACGAAGGCGCAGGGCGTCTCGCCCCACTTCTCGTCATGGCGGGCGACGACCGCAGCCTCCAGCACCTCGGGATGCTTGTAGAGGACATCCTCCACCTCGATCGACGAGATGTTCTCGCCGCCGGAGATGATGATGTCCTTCGACCGGTCCTTGATCTCGACGTACCCGTCCTCATGCCAGACGGCGAGGTCGCCGGTGTGGAACCAGCCGCCGGCGAAGGCCTCATCGGTCGCCTTCGGGTTCTTCAGGTAGCCCTTCATGACGTTGTTGCCGCGCATCATGATCTCGCCCATGCTGCGGCCGTTCTTCGGCACCGGCTCCAGCGTGACGGGATCGGCGACGATCACCGCCTCCAGCATCGGGCCGCGCACGCCCTGGCGGGCCTTGATCGCCGCCTTGTCGTCCAGCGACAGGCCGTCCCAGCGGTCGTGCCAGACGCAGACCACGGTCGGGCCGTAGCATTCGGTCAGGCCGTAGACATGGGTGACTTCCCAGCCCATGCGCTCCATGCCCGCGATGACGGCGGCGGGCGGGGCGGCACCGGCCACCATCACCTTCACCTTCTGCTCGATGCCCTGCTTCAGCTCGGCCGGCGCATTGTTCAGCATGTTCAGGACGATCGGCGCGCCGCAGAAGTTGGTCACCTTCTCGTCGCGGATCAAGTTCAGCACGGCGTCCGGGCGGACCTGACGCAGGCAGACGGCGGTGCCGGCAGTGACCGCGATGGTCCATGGGAAGCACCAGCCGTTGCAGTGGAACATCGGCAGCGTCCACAGATACACGGGCGCGTCGCCCATGTTCCAGGACAGCGCGTTCGACACCGCGTTCAGATAGGCGCCGCGGTGGTGATAGACGACGCCCTTCGGGTTGCCGGTGGTGCCGGAGGTGTAGTTCAGCGCGATGGCCTGCCATTCGTCGGCCGGCAGGGTCCAGGCATGCTCGGTGCCGACGTCGCTGATGAAGGCCTCGTAATCGCGGTCGCCGATCAGCTCGCCGCCGGTGTAGGTCGGGTCGTCGATGTCCACCACCGGGATCGGCGAGTCCAGCAGAGCCAGCGCCTTCCTGGCGACGCCGGAGAACTCGCGGTCGACGATCAGGATCTTCGCCTCGCCATGCTTCAGGATGAAGGCGATGGCCTCGGCGTCCAGGCGGGTGTTGATGGCATTCAGCACGGCCCCGGCCAGCGGCACGCCGAAATGCGCCTCGAACAGTTCCGGCGTGTTGGCGGCCAGCATGGCGACGGTGTCGCCGGTGCCGATCCCCACATTCGCCAGCGCCGCGGCCAGACGGCGCACGCGGCCGAAGGTCTCCGCCCAACTCCGGCGGACCGGGCCGTGGACGACGGCCAGCCGGTCGGGCCACACGGCGGCGGCGCGCTCCAGGAAGGTCAGCGGCGTCAGGGCAACGAAATTGGCGGCGTTGCGGTCGAGATCGCGCTCGTACGGATTGACGCGGACATCGACGCTTTGATTCGCCGCGGCGGCAGTTTCACTCATCGGACCGTTCTCCCCAGGGGTTCTTTGTTGCGCGCCGACATTGGGCGCGGCGGTGTTGGAAACAGCCTCTACCAGATCAGCTTTGCGCAACTTTCTCAGGATTATGACCAATTGTTATTGGCGTTGTTTCACGGTGGCGCGAGGGGGTGCCCCCATCACCGCAGCCCAATCATCGCAACCACGTCACGTCTCCCGCGAACAGGTACCCGGCGCCATAGACCGTCTTGATCAGCCGCGGCGCGCGCGGGTCCTCTTCGATCTTCTTGCGGATGCGCGAGATGCGGACGTCGATGCTGCGGTCATAGGGAAAGTCGTCGCGGTCCTGGTCGGGACCCTGCAGATGCTCGCGCGACAGCACGCGCTTGGGCGCCTTCAGCAGCATCAGCAGAAGCGAGGCCTCCGCCGCCGTCAGGCTTTCCTGCCGGCCATCGTCGGCGGTCAGCGTCAGGTTGCCCAGATCGAACACCCAGGGGCCGAAGCGCGCCCGCGCGGTCTCCACCGGGACGGCGGCGCTGGACAGCTGTTCGCGGCGGCGGATGGCGCTGTTGACGCGGGCGACCAGTTCCCGCGACTCGAACGGCTTCACGATATAGTCGTCGGCCCCCAACTCCAGCCCCAGCACGCGGTCGGAGGTGCCGCCGCGCCCGGACAGGATGATGACGCCGAACCGCACGTCCTCCCACAGCTCGCGCACCAGGGTCAGCCCGTCCATGTCCGGCAGGCCGAGATCCACCAGGCACAGGTCGGGGGCCTGACGCTGGATCGCCGCCCGCGCCTCCCGCCCGCTGGCCCAGCAGGACACCTCATAGCCGTAGCCCTCCAGCACCTCCGTCACCAGCCGGCGGATGTCGGCCTCGTCCTCGACCACATAGATGCGCTTCTTCTGTCCCACGCGCGTTTCCCCTCGGCACTCGTCGCCCTGCATTTTTTCAGGTGCGCTCATTTGGCCCGATCATATCAGGCCGGCGCGGGTTCGGTGGCGTGGCCAATGGCCGCCACCAGGTCCCGCTTGTCCCATGGCTTGCGCAGTATGACGGCATCGGCGGGGACGTCGCCATACTCGACGGCGAATCCGCTGACCAGAACCACCCGCATCGCCGGCCGCAGCAGCCGGGCGCGCCGCGCCAGCTCCACCCCGGACAGGCCGGGCATCACGATGTCGGAGACCAGCAGCGACAGCCCGTCGATCTGCTCCACCAGCTCCGCCGCCTCGTCGCCGCTGGCCGCCTCCACCACCGAGAAGCCGAGATCCACCAGCTGCTGGCGCATCACCTGCCGCACGTCGTCGTTGTCCTCCGCCACCAGCGCCAGCTGGCCGGACCAACCGCCGGGCTGCGGTTCGGCCGAAGCCGGATCGGCATCCTGCAGGCGTGCCACCGGCTCGGCCCGCGGCAGCAGCAGGGTGACGACGGTCCCCTCCCCCGGCCGGCTGTCGATGCGCAGATAGCCGCGCGACTGCTTGACGAAGCCGTAGACCATCGACAGCCCCAGCCCCGACCCCAAAGCCTTCGTCGTGAAGAAGGGCTCCACCGCGCGGGCCAGCGCCTCCGGCGTGAAGCCGGTGCCGGTGTCGCTGACGCGGATTTCCAGGTAATCGTCGGGCCGGACCGGCTCGTCGAAGGACTGGTCGCCCTCCAGCTTGCGGATGCCCACCGCGATGTCGAGCCGCCCGCCGTTGGCCATGGCGTCGCGCGCGTTGATGGCGAGGTTGACCAGCGCGTTCTCCAACTGGGTCTGGTCGGCGATGGTCCAGCACTCCCGCCCCTCCTCCGGCACGCCGATGGCGATGGAGCTGGGGAAGGAGCGGCGCAGCAGCACCGCCATGTCGCGCAGCAGGCCGCACAGCTCGATCGGTTCCGGCTTCAGCGGCTGCTGGCGCGAGAAGGCGAGCAGCCGGGCGGTGATGTCGGCGCCGCGGCGGCCGGCACGCTGGGCCGGCTCCAGATAGGCGTCCAGCCCCTCCACCGAAGCGTAGCGGTCGCGCGCCGCCGACAGGTTGCCGATGATGATCGACAGCAGGTTGTTGAAATCATGCGCCAGCCCGCCCGACAGCTGCCCGACCGCCTTCAGCCGCTGCGCCTCCACCAGCTGGCGTTCGGTCTGCTTCTCGTCGGTGATGTCCAGCGTCAGCACGAACAGGCCGGTGACGGCGCCCTCCTCCAGTCCGCCCTCGCCGCGATGCGGGATCAGCGTCGTCTTGGTCACCATCTCGCGGCCGTCGCGCGGGAAGGCATATTCGAAGGTCACCACGTTCCCCGCCAGGCAGCGGTCGAGATGGGAACCGAGCGCCGCCATGGCACGCCGGCCGACCACGGCGGCAAGGTCGCGGCCGATCACCTCGGCCTTGTCGCGCCCGACCAGTTCGGCCCAGCGCAGATTGGCGAAGGTCAGCCGGCCGTCGCGGTCCAGCCCGGCGATGCAGGCGGGAATCGCGTCCAGGATCACGCGCTGCCGGGTTTCCGCCTCCGCCAGCGCGGCGGTACGGTCGCGCACCCGGCTGTCCAGCGTGGCGACGGTGTCGCGCAACTGCCGGACCATGCCGTCGAAGGCGGTTCCCAGCAGCCCGATCTCGTCGCCGCGGCGGATGCCGCTCTGGGCGTCGAGGTCGCCGGCGCGCACCTGCGCCGCGGTGTCGGCCAGACGCCGCAGCGGCCGGACCAGCCGACCGACCGCGATGTAGCCCAGCAGGCTGCCCGCCGCCATCAGCGCCATGCCGATGGCGAGGATGCGGTTGCCCAGCACCACCGACGACCGCCGCAGCTCGTCCACATAGACCGACGAGGCGATGTACCAGTCGAACCCCTCGAAATGCCGGACCCAGCTGATCTTCTCGTACGCATAGTTGCCGGGATCGTCGGGCTTGTCCCACAGGTAGGTCAGCGGCTCGCCCTTCGCCGCGGCAACCTTCAAATCCTCGGCGATCGGGCGCCCGGTGGCCGAATTCAGCCGGTCGCCGAAGGCCGTGCCCTCGATGTTCGAATTCGGGTGGATGATCATCCGGTTCGCCGAATCGAAGATGTAGAGATAGCCGGTGCGGGCGATGCGCAGCTTGCGCAGGGCTTGGCGCAGATCCTCGATGGCCTCGGCCTTGCGCCGCTCCACCTCGGCATCGACGTCGGCCAGATAGGCGCCGGTGCCGACGATGATGCCGCGCTTCGACAGATCCTTGAAGAAGCTGAGCTTCGGCGCCCGCTCGTCGCCGTTGGGCCGCCACCACGGATAGGTCTGGAACCCCTCCCCTTCGCGCTTGGCGGTGGCGACGATGGTGGGCAGGATGTGGCGGCCCAGATTGTCGCGCAAATCGTCGGACTTCCGCCCCTCATAATCGGGCGACGGGTGGGACAGGATCACCGAGTCGTAGCCGATGGCCCAGACATAGTCGCCGTTGCCATAGCGGAAGGCGTGCAGCCCCTCCATCGCCTCGCGCCGGGCCTCCTCCATCGTGATCTCGCCACGGTCGGCGCGGGCATAAACATGCTCGATATAGCCGACCGCCAGTTCCAGCACATCGCGCAGGCGGGTCTTGTACGACTCCACCGTGGATGTCCGCTGTTCCTCCAGCCCGACACGGATGCGGCTGACCAGTTCGAACACGTTGTCAAGGATGGTGCGGCTGGCGTCGCGTTCGATCTCGTAAGCCTTCTCCTCGATGAAAGGGACGGAGAAGACATAGGCCGCGGCGGAGAACAGCCCGAGCGAGATCAGGATCGCCGAGAACAGCCGGAGGAACAGGGGCGAGCGGATCATTTTCCGGGCGGGGGCGGCAGGATGCGGGGATTGGGGAGGCGCCGCCATCATCCCAGCTTCGCCGCCGCGCCTCAATGCGAATCGGTGGGATTGTTACCTGAATTGCGTTGAAACAATTCGTCATATTTCCGGGAAATTTGCGAAACAGTGTTTTGTTAGCCGGAAGGACATAAGCCGAATCCCATTGATTTGGGTCGGGCACCACAAGGACGTCCAGCGTCTGGAGGAAACATGCACTCCCCCGCCAACAATCCGGTTTACGAGAGGGTCCGCCGGAACCCCAAATTCCACGAACTGGTCCGCCAGCGCAGCCGGCTGGCCCTGGTCTTGTCGGCCATCGTGCTGGTCGGCTACTACGCCTTCATGATGGTGGTCGCCTTCGCGCCGGACCTGCTGCACAAGCCGATTTCCGACGAGTCGTCGCTCAGCGTCGGCTTTCCCATCGGGGCGGGGATCATCATCCTGTCCTGGCTGCTGACCGGCGTCTATTCCCACTTCGCCAACGGCCGTTTTCAGGACCTGACCGACGAGATCACGCGGGAGACGCTGCAATGACCGCCCGCCGGATCCTCATCGCGGCGGCTGCCGCCACCCTGTTCGCCCTGCCTGCACTCGCCGCCGGCGATGTCGGGCAGGTGGAGAAGCAGCCGATCAACCTGTCGGCCATCGGCATGTTCATCGCCTTCGTGCTGATGACGCTGGGCATCACCTATTGGGCGGCCAGCCGCACCCGCTCCACCTCGGACTTCTACACCGCGGGCGGCGGCATCACCGGGTTCCAGAACGGTCTGGCCATCGCCGGCGACTATATGTCGGCCGCGACGCTGCTGGGCCTGTCGAGCCTGGTGTTCGCCAAGGGCTATGACGGCTTCGTCTACACCATCAGCTTCTTCGTCGGCTGGCCGATCATCCTGTTCCTGCTGGCGGAGCGGCTGCGCAACCTCGGCCACTTCACCTTCGCCGACATCGCCTCCTACCGGCTGGACCAGGGCAAGATCCGCACCTTCGCCGCCATCGGCTCGCTGACGGTGGTGTGCTTCTACCTGATCGTCCAGATGGTCGGCGCCGGCCAGCTGATCAAGCTGCTGTTCGGGCTGGACTACAACATCGCGGTCGTCGTGGTCGGCGTGCTGATGGTGGTCTACGTCACCTTCGGCGGCATGATCGCCACCACCTGGGTGCAGATCATCAAGGCGGTGCTGCTGCTGGGCGGCGGCATTCTGCTGGCCTTCCTGGCGCTGTCGCGCTTCGGCTTCAGCCTGGAGGCCATCGCCAAGAGCGCCATCGCCGCGCACAAGGACGGCGTGAAGATCATGGGGCCGGGCACGCTGCTGGCCGACCCGGTGTCGGCGGTGTCGCTGTCGCTGGGCCTGCTGTTCGGCACGGCCGCCCTGCCGCACATCATGATGCGCTTCTTCACCGTCCCCAACGCGCGCGAGGCCCGCAAGTCGGTCTTCTACGCCTCGGGCTTCATCGGCTTTTTCTTCCTGATCGTCTGCGTTCTCGGCATGGCGGCGATCACCATCGTCGGCACCGACCCGCAGTTCTTCGAAGGCGGCAAGGTCGGCGGCAAGCTGATCGGCGGCGGCAACATGCCGGTGATGCATCTGGCCAAGGCGCTGGGCGGCGACCTGTTCCTGGGCTTCCTGTCGGCGGTCGCCTTCGCCACCATCCTGGCGGTGGTGTCGGGTCTGGCGCTGGCCGGCGCCTCGGCCATCGCCCATGACCTCTATGCCCGCGTCATCCGCAAGGGCGAGGCGACGGAGCGCGAGGAGATGCGCGTTTCCAAGATCGCGTCGCTGGTGCTGGGCGTGCTGGCCGTGGTGCTGGGCATCGCCTTCGAGAAGCAGAACGTCGCCTTCCTGGTCGGCCTGACCTTCGGCGTCGCGGCGTCGGTGAACTTCCCGGTGCTGATCCTGTCGATGTACTGGAAGGGGCTGACCACCCGCGGCGCGCTGGCGGGCGGCATCGCCGGCCTGATCTCCGCGGTCACGCTGGTGATCCTGTCGAACGCCGTGTGGGTCGTGGTGCTGAACAACCCGGCGCCAATCTTCCCCTACGAGCAGCCGGCCCTGTTCTCGATGACGCTGGCCTTCCTCGTCACCATCATCGTGTCGAAGCTGGACAGCAGCGCGTCCGCCCGTGCCGAGCGCGAGGCTTTCGAGGACCAGTTCGTCCGCTCCCAGACCGGCATCGGTGCCGCCGCCGCGGCCAAGCACTGATCGCCTGACATTCCGACCGAAAGCGCCCTTCCCCAGACCAGGGGAAGGACGCTTTTCCTTTGTCAGCCGGCCGAAACGCTGTTGTCCTTGCGGCGCGACAGCTGCACCTGCCCGTCCAGGCATTTGACGTAGCCGGTCTTGCCCGGCTTCAGCCCGTCGAGGATGGTGACCAGCGCCCGCGGGATCGCCGCAAATTCCTTGGAGCCGCGCGATTGGCCGTTGTAGGCGGCGATGTGCTTGCGCACCTCCTCCTTGGACACCGGCTTCCCGTCATTCCCGATCATCTCGTCCGCCTTTCGATCCGCCTCAAAGCCAACAAACCTGATTGGCGACAGGCTTACGCCGGCAACCCGTCCGCCGCAACCGGCGGGCCGACGCGGGTCGCCGGAAAGCGGATGGTGGCGGTGGTGCCGCGGTCCGGTTCGCTGTCGATCGACAGACTTCCGCCATGCAGGGCCATCAGGTCGCGGCAGATCGACAGCCCCAGCCCGGTGCCGCCGAACCGTCCGGGGATGCTGCTGTCGGCCTGCTGGAAAGGCTCCAGGATACGGGTCAGCGCCTCGGCCGGAATGCCGATGCCGGTGTCGCGCACGGCGATGGCGATCCCGCCGTCCTCCTCCTGCGCCGCGCTCACCGTCACCCGGCCGCCGCGCGGGGTGAATTTCACCGCGTTCGACAGCAGGTTCAGCAGCACCTGCCGCAACGCGCGCTCGTCGGCCAGCAGGCCGGGCAGGCCGGGGGCGCAGTCGACCGCCAGCAGCACGCCGCCGGCATCGGCCGGCACCGCGGCCAGCGCCCGGCAATTCTCGATGGCCGCCGCCGGTTCCAGCCAGCTTTCATCCAGCGTGTAGCGCCCGGCCTCCAGCTTCGACATGTCCAGCACGTCGTTGATGAGGTCGAGCAGGTGCCGGCCGCTGTTCTGCACATGGCGGGCATAGTCGCGGTAGCGCGGGCTGCCCAGCGGGCCGAACAGCTCGTGCAGCATGATGTCGGAAAAGCCGATGATGGCGTTCAACGGCGTGCGCAGCTCGTGGCTCATGGTCGCCAGGAAGGCGCTCTTGGCGCGGTTGGCGGCCTCCGCCTGATCGAGCGCCGCGGCGAGCCGCGCGGCCGCCTCCACCCGTTCGGTGATGTCGCGCGCCTCGACCACCAGCACCGTCACGGCGCCCCGGTCGTCGAACACCGGCTTGATCGTCACGTCCATCACGCGGGTCGTGCCGTCGGTGACCACGTCGGTCTCATAGCGGACGAATCGGCCCGCCGCCGCCTTTTCGATGGATTGACGGAATCCCGCCGCCAGCTCGTCGGTGCGGGCCCAGCCGCGGAACTCCCAGGCGCGGCGCCCGACCAGGGCTTTGGCCGGCAACCCGGCCAGCGCGCAGGCCGGCTGGTTCAGCGCCAGAACCCGACCATCCGGCGACAGCAACCCCATGATCTGGAAACTGCTGTCGAACAGTGCCTGCGACCGCCGGTCGCTGGCCCGCAACGCCTGCGTCGTCGTCTCCAGCCGACCGAGCTGCCGCAACGCCAGCAGGGCCAGCAGCGTCACCACCACCGAGACCGCCGCGGTTTCCAGGACGCGTTTCCAGCGGTCGTTGTACCAGCCGGCCAGCACGTCATCGGTGCGGATGCGGACATAGACGTACAGCGGCAATCCCGCCACCCGGCGGACCGTGCCGATGCGCTCGCGCCCTTCCGCCGGGTCGAAGCCGGACAGCGTCCGCGCGGCTTCCCCGACGGGCAGCCGCGGCAGAAAGGCGGCGAAGGCGGCGCGGTCCTGGTCCAGCCGCAGACCGGTCCGCGAATAGGCCAGGACCGCGCCGTTCTCGCGATAAAGCAGGATGATGCTGAGCGGCCCGATAGTCTGGCTGGCGTAGAGCCGGGTGAAGCGGTCGAGGTCGAGCACCGCCACCGCCACGCCGCTGCCGTCCGTCAACGGCCGGGTCATGGCCGCCCGCCAGCCGCCGTCGGCCGTCTGGTATGGCCCGACGAAGGCCGCCGAACCGTCGCGCACCGCGTCGCCCAGCGGGGTTCCGGCGACCGAGGCCGGATCGTCCAGCCCGGCGGCCTGCCGCACCCGCCCGTCCCGCTCCACGATCAGCATGCTCCGCAGGGCCGGTCCGGGGCCGGACTCCACGCCCGGCGGTTCTGCCGTGTCGCTCAGCAGATGAGCGGTGATGCGTCCGCTTTCCGCCATCGAATGCAGGGAATAGCCGGCAACGACGATGACGCGGCGGGCATCCTCCTCCAGAAGGATCGACAGGTTGGCGGTCTGGCGCAGCCCGTCCTGGATCGCCCGGTCGCGCGCGCGGTCAAGGTCGGCGTAGGCGACCAGCCAGAAGCCGGCGATAACCGCCACAAGCAGGCCGATGCGCAACGCGGCGACCGGCGGCAGGGACGATAAGCGCCACCGTCTCCCGTGCGCGCCACCGTCCGGTTCGGAGAGATCCGTCAAAGAGAATGGTCCGCCGCATCTGAATTCTGAAACGACGTCAAGCCGGACAGGCCGGACGCGGCAAACTGTAGCATGCCGATGCGGGACATTTCACGTTCGCACACCCCTGATCCGTGCAGAAGTTGCAATGCGGTGCATGATGCCCGGTTCGGGAAAAGTTTGGCTCGACAAAGCCGCCCGCCCGCGCTTCTCTGCCCGACGACGATGCGAGGGAGGGTCCGGACCGGCATGCTGCAGGATTTCATCGGTGGCCTGACACAGGGGCCGTTCTTGGGGCTGATGCTGTTCCAGATCGCCATCGTCTGGCCCTTGTCGCGCATTCTGCGGCGGGCCGGCTTCTCGCCGCTGTGGGCCCTGTTCTCGCTGGTTCCGCTCGGGCATGTCGTTCCGATCGGCGTGATGGCGCACAGCCGCTGGCCGGTCCTGCCGGCGCGTCAGGCGCGCAAGGTCAAGGCACGGAGGACGGCATGACGGAGACCGTGATCCATCTGGGTTTCTGGGAACTGCTGATCGGCTCGATCGTCACGATGTACATGCTGATCGCCGGCGGCTGGGTCCTGGCCAAGGCCGGGCGCAGCCCGTTGTGGATCCTGCTGCTGCTGTTCCCTTACATCAACGTTCTGGCGGTCTGGGTCTTCGCCTTCATGCGCTGGCCCTTCGTCGACCGCGCGCCCAAAGCCGCCGAACCAGGGCCGGCCGACAGGAACTGAGCGCGAAACCGGATCGGTAAAAGCAGGTTCAGCAATCGTCCTGGATCAGGCGGACGATCACGTCGACACGGGCGACGCGGGTGCCGGCCGGAGCGTCCGGCAGGTTCTGCACCATCAGCCGGTCGGCGGGGATGTCCTCCAGCCGGCCGGTGGATTCGACGAAGAAATGGTGGTGATCGCTGGTGTTGGTGTCGAAGTACGACTTCCCCGCCTCCACCACCACCTCGCGCAGCAGGCCGGCGGCGGTGAACTGGTTCAGCGTGTTGTAGACCGTCGCCAGCGACACCGGCAGGTCGGCGGACAGCGCCTCGCCATGCAGCTGTTCCGCGGTGACGTGCCGGTCGCAACCTTCGAACAGCAGCCGGGCAAGGCCGAGGCGCTGGCGGGTCGGGCGCAGACCGGCACCGTTCAGCCGGTCGAGGACTCGCTTGAAGGGACGTTCGGCGGTCATCATGGGCGTGGCCCCCGTACTGTCGACATCGGGATCGAACACATGGTCCGGGACGGAACCGCGGCACATGGCCGCAATCCGTTCAACTGTAAAACCATTCGGAAAGGCCACGCAAGTTATTGTCGCACCGACGTCAACCGGACGGCACACGCGCGTCGGACGAATGCAAAGGCCGCCGGCAGTCTCCCGCCGGCGGCCTTGCCCGTCCAATGATGCGCCCGGTCAGTAACCGGTGGCGATCCGTTCAACCAGCTGCTTCACCGTGGGGATGAAGCCGTCGTTGTAGTAGGGATCGCTGGCGAAGCGGTAGGCGTTGTGCCCGGCGAACATCAGCTGGTTTTCGCAGTCGTCGGTATGGCTGACCGCCTGGAGCGTCTTCTGGATGCAGAAGGAGCGCGGATCGGCACGCTTGCCCGTCGTCCCCTCCTCGTTCTGCGCCCAGTTGGAGAAGCCGCAGGCCGACAGACAGCCCATGCAGTCGACCTGATCGTGCAGGATCTTCTCGGACTGCTGGGGCGTGACGAAGACCAGCGTGCTGTCCGGCGTCTTCAGCGCGGTGGTGAAGCCCTGGGACAGCCAGCCCTCGGCGCGCTGCTTGTCGCTTTCGGTCACATAGACCGGGCGACCGCGCGGACCGACCGGGAATTCGGCCGAATGCTCGCCCACCGGCTTGGACAGATAGGCGACCTGACGTTCGGACCGCCCCATCAAATCCAGCAGGAACGGGTTCTTCACCGCCGACGAATAGAAGCCGGTGGGGGAGAAGCGGTTCAGGAAGACGTCGCCCGGCTGCAGCGCGACCAGCTTGCGCTTCCACGCCATGGAGATCGGGCTCTCCTGGGTCAGCAGCGGACGGGTGCCGAACTGGAAGGCGACCGGACCCAGGTCCGGATTGTCGATCCAGTCCTCCCACTCCGACAGCCACCAGACGCCGCCCGCCATCACGATGGGGGTGTCGTTCAGGCCGAAGCTGTTCATCATCTGGCGCAGGGCCAGGACGCGGGGGAACGGATCCTCCGGCTTCTGCGGGTCTTCGGAGTTGGACAAGCCGTTGTGACCGCCGGCAAGCCACGGATCCTCGTACACCACGCCGCCCAGATGGTCGCGGAACTTGTGGTAGGCGCGCAGCCACAGCGCGCGGAAGGCGCGGGCCGAAGAGACGATCGGGTAGTAATGGACGCCGTAGCGCACGGCGATCTCGGCCACCTTGTAGGGCATGCCGGCGCCGCAGGTGACGCCATGGATCAGCCCCTGGGAGCCTTCCAGCACGCCGTGCAGGATATGCTCGGCGCCGCCCATCTCCCACAGGACGTTCATGTGGATGCGGCCATTGCCGTTCGACGTCTCGTGCGCGATGCGCGCCTGGGCGATGCCGCCCTCGATGCCGAAGGCGATCAGCTCGTTATGGCGCTCGCGCCGGGTCTTGCCCTTGTAGATCTGCGGCAGAAGGTTGCCGTTCTCATCATAGCTGTCGGCGTTGACACCCGAGAAGGTGCCAATCCCGCCGGCCGCCGCCCAGGCGCCGGAGCTTTCGCCGTTGGACACGGCAATACCCTTGCCACCCTCGACGAGCGGCAGAACCTCCCGGCCGGACATCGGCAACGGCTTCAACGCCTTCAACGAACCCTCCAAAGACCGAACGTGGCATCCCGTGGGACGCCAGACCAAAGCGGCGGATACCAGACGACGAAAGGCTCCACCGGAATCCGCGTGGGTTCCGGCGGGATCGCCAGTGCGGTTCTATATATGAGGAATTGGCGCGCCCTACGAGCGGATTCATCCCCCCGCGCAAAAAACGTTCATGAATTGCCGCAGTCGCGAACGGAAGCGTCAGCGTATCGACCGGTCTCCCGGCGGATCATCAGGCGCCCGATCAGGCGAGCGGCCCCAGTTCCCGCGCCAGCCGGCCGGGCGCGTCGGTGAACACCGCCGACACGCCCCAACCGAACAGCGTCCGGGCACGCTCGGCGTCGTTGACGGTGTAGGACAGCACCGGCCGGCCGGTGGCACGGTATTCCGCCACGCTGTCGGCGGTCTGGCGGCTCTGGTCGACGTTCAGGGTTGCCGCCTCGATGCGGTCGGCGATGGCGGCCCAATCGGCCGGCGGGTCCCACAGCAGATAGCCGCGCGGGATCTCCGGCCACAGCCGCTGCGCCACCTCCAGGCAGGGCACCTCGAAACTGGAGAGCAGGAGCGGCCGGTCGGACGGCCACAATGGCCGCAGGGTGTTCAGCGCCACCTCCGCCGTGATCTCCTCCTGCCCCGGATAGGGCTTGATCTCCAGGTTCAGCCCGAGTCCCAATTCGCGGATCAGGTCCACCGCCTCCTCCAGCGTCGGCACCCGTTCGCCGACGAAGGCGGCATCGAACCAGCGTCCGGCGTCGAGCTGCTGCAACGCCGCCAGATCCAACAGCGGCACGGCGCCGGTGCCGGTGGTGGTGCGGTCCAAGGTATCGTCATGGATCAGCACCGGCCGCTGGTCGCGGGTCAGCATGACATCCACCTCCACCCAGCGGGCGCCCTGGCGGGCGGCTTCGCGGATCGAGGCGAGGGTGTTTTCCGGAGCGCTTTCCTTGGCGCCGCGGTGGCCGATCAGGCGGGGAAGAGTCGACAGCATGGGTCTCGCAGGAGTAAGAGCGGTCGCTTTCCTACATGACCCATTCCGTCGAAGCGGGAAAGAGCGATGAAGGCCCTGCACAGCGTTTCCGATCTGGTGGCCGCCGGGCTGATGACTCCGGAAGCCGGCGAGGCCGTACGTACGGTCGCCGACCGCTATGCCGTGGCACTGACCCCGTACCTGCGCGAGACGCTGGCCGGACGTACGGACCCGCAGGATCCGCTCTATGCCCAGTACGTCCCCTCCCCCGCCGAGGCGTACAGCACGCCGGAAGAGCTGGAAGACCCGATCGGCGACGGCGCGCGCAGCCCGGTGAAGGGCATCGTCCACCGCTATCCCGACCGGGTTCTGCTGAAGCCGCTGCATGCCTGCGCCGTCTATTGCCGCTTCTGCTTCCGCCGCGAGATGGTCGGTCCGGGCGGCGAGGCGCTGACCGCCGACGAGCTGGATGCGGCACTCGCCTACATCCGCGATCACCAGGAGGTTTGGGAGGTCGTCATCACCGGCGGCGATCCGCTGCTGCTGTCGCCGCGCCGGCTGCGCGGAATCGTCCAGGCGCTGTCGGCCATGCCGCATGTCGGCATCGTCCGCCTGCACAGCCGCATCCCCGCCGCCGACCCGGAGCGCGTCACCCCGGAACTGCTGGAGGCGCTGACCGCCCCCGACCTCGCCACCTGGGTCGCCGTCCATATCAACCATGCCGACGAGCTGACCCCGCCGGTGCGCGCCGCCCTCGCCCGGCTGGTTGAGGCCGGCATCCCGCTGGTCGGCCAGACCGTGCTGCTGAAGGGCATCAACGACAGCCATGCGGCGCTGGAGGCACTGTTCCGCGGGCTCGTCCGCAACCGGGTGAAGCCCTACTACCTGCACCACCCCGATCTTGCCGCCGGCACCAGCCATTTCCGCCCGACCCTGGCGGAGGGGCAGGCGCTGGTGACCGGCCTGCGTGGAAAGTTGTCAGGGTTGTGCCAGCCGACTTACGTCCTCGACATCCCCGGCGGCCACGGCAAGGCCCCCGCCGCCACGGCTTGGATCGAAGCAGAGGGCGAGGACAGCTATCGCGTGACCGACTTCACCGGCCGGGTCCACGACTACCGGGGCTGAGCGCTCGCCCTCAGATCGCCTCCGCCCCCAGCGCCGCCACCCAATGGGCCACCCGCGCCTTCAGCGCGGCTGTGCGGGCGAAGGCGAGGTCCTCGTCCTCCAGACGCTCGACGATTTCGAAGGCCAGCGACTCGGGCCCATGGGCGTTCCATGCCGCCTGCAGGCTGCGGTGCGGACAGCCGCCCATCCTCAACTGGAACCACAGGCGGTTCTGGATCTTGTCGAGATCGGGCGCGCCGCCCACCCACACCGCACCGGCAGCCCCACAGCGGACGGCGAATACGCCGGCCACGCTCTTGCGCTCCTTGTAGGCCGCCACCGCCGCCTTGCGATCCTCTTTGCCAACCACGTCCAGCCTCCCCGCATGCATCATCGTTCCCGACTGGTTATACCCGGGTGATATTCGATGCAAGGATTTTTATCCGGGTATTATCCCCAGAGGGCCGAAGTACCGAACAGCGGATCGGGGTTGATCAGCGCGTTGTGAATGCCGACCACCGATGCGAAGCCGGTCCACAGGATCAGCGGCGTCCAGATCAGCGCGATGCTGCGGTCGTCCCGCGCCACCAACGCGATGCAGAGGGAGGTGATGACGAAGAAGGACACCGTCCAGGCCGCGGCGAGGATCGAGCTGCCCAGCGTGAAATAGACGAGGCTGAAGGTGGCGTAGATCACCCAGGTCACCGCCTGCAGGCCGATCAGCAGGCCACGGCTGCGGATTCGCCGTGCCGGGTCGAGCAGGCGGATGTCGCCCCAGATCTGGAAGACGTTCAGCGTGAACCACATCACCGGGAACACCCAGCCCGGCGGCTGCAAGGGTGACGGCTGATGCCCGGCGAAGGGCTGGCCGCCGCGTTCGACGAAGCCCCAGGCGTTGACGATGACCCAGAACAGCAGGGGTTGCCACCAGCGCACCCGGAAGGGGGCGGGCGGTGGCGCGGTGTCTATGGCGTGGCTCATGCCCCGCCAGATAGCGCGCCGCCCCCAATGGTCAAGTCAGCGCCCGTTAACGCCGCGCGCCCAGCGACGCCAGCTGGAACAGCACGCGGGCGCACAGCGTCTCGTCCGGCATGTTGGTGCGCTTGCAGTCGGCCTCGGCGTCGACCAGCCGTTCCAGCGCCTGCCGGACATGGTTGGGCGACCAGTGGCGCGCCTGTTTGACCAGCCGGGTCTTCAGCTTGAAGAAGACCGGCGGACGCAGCGACTCGACGGCGGCCTCCGGCGACTTGCCGGCGGCGACCTGGGCGGTGAGCAGTTGCAGGCGCTGGAAATGGCGCTGGGCCCCGCGCAGGATCGGCACCGGCGAGGTGCCCTCGGCGAACAGCCGCGCCAGCGAGCGGTCGAGCGTGGCGAAATCGCCCTCCGCCGCCGCCCACACCGGCTCGTCCATCGACAGGGCGGCGCTGTCGCCGATGCAGGCCTGGGCATCCTCCAGCCGCACGCGCTTTTCACTGCCCATGTAAAGCGCCAGCTTCTCCGCCTCGCCACGGGCCACCATGCGGTCGCCGACGAGGTTGGCGGCCAGGAAGCTCAGCACGTCGGGATCGGCGGTCAGCCCATGGCCATGCAGGATGTCGGCGATGACGCGGCCGAGCGACGCCTCCTCCTCGACATAGCAGGGAATCGCGGCGGCGGCCTCATCCCCCTCGAACAGAAGCCGCAGCTTGGAGCGGGCCGAGAGGTCGCCGGACTCGACCACCACAAGGCTGTCGCCCGGCGGCAAATTCTCGAAGAAGGCGGTGAAGGCGGCGGTGGCGTTGTCCTCCGCGTCGCGGACACGGATCAGGCGCCGGCCGCCGGTGAAGGAGATCGCCGCGGCTTCGTCCGCCAGCCGCGCCGGATCGTCGGCGATCGCGCGCCCCAGGAACTCGGCGACGCGGAACGGATCGGACAGGTCCTGCACCACCGTCTTGCCCAGCGTCTGGGCGCGGTCGCGCACAAGGCCCGAGTCGGGGCCATAAAGCAGCACCGCCCGAACCTTGCGGTCCGGGCTGCGCAGAAAACCGTCGATCGCCTTGGGCTGGAGCTTCACCCGTGCATCCCCGGCCGGTCAGGACCCGCGGCCGAGATACATGGCGACGCGGGTGGTGATGTCGTTGGAAATGTCCTCGAGCGCCCGATCATAGGCGTTCTGCACCGTCACGATGGCAGCGTAATGCTGCTCCAGCGTGTTGTAGCTGACCATCGAGCGCGAGTTGGACTGGAACACCACCTGACCGGTCTGGGTGTCGGTCAGACGGTAGGGGGCGTTGACCAGCAGCTGGGCGCGCACCGCGGTGGCGTCCTTCTGCAGGGCCAGCTTCTGCTCCGACGCCGACAGCGCCACATCCAGCCGGTAGCGCGGATTGCTCGGCCGCTCCGACGGATAGAAGTTGTCGATCAGCAGGTTGCGCAGCTTCTGCCCTTCGCGGTTGGGGATCGACGCGATGTCGACCTCCATCAGCCGGTCGGCCGCGGCGGCTCCAACCCCCTGGCCACCGTAGAGCGGCTGGAAGCCGCAGCCCGACAGCGACAGGGCGGACAGACCGAGCGCGAGGGCGAACAGCCCCCGCGCCGCGGTCTGGCGGAACAGTCTGGTATCAGACGACGACATTGATCACCCGGTTCGGGACGACGATGACCTTGCGCGCCGGCTTGCCGTCCATGGCGCGCTGGACGTTGGCATCGGCAAGCGCCGCCTGCTCCGCCGCGTCCTTGTCCATGTCGCGCGGCAGCTCCAGCGTGGCGCGCAGCTTGCCGTTGACCTGGACCGCGACCTTGACGCTGTCCTCCACCACCAGGGCGGGGTCGGCCTCCGGCCAGGGCTGGTCGGCCAGCAGGGTGGTGTGCCCCAGCTGCGCCCACAGCTCCTCGCCCAGGTGCGGCATCATCGGGCCGACGAGACGGACCAGCGACTCGAAGCCTTCGCGCAGGACCCAGGCCTCGCCCTCGCCGGTGCCGTCCAGCTCGCCGAGCGCGTTGGACAGCTCGCGGACGCGGGCGACCGCCTTGTTGAAGCGGAACTTGTCGAGATCCTCCGACACGCCGGCGATGGTCTTGTGGACCAGACGGCGGGCGGCTTCGGCCTTCGGGCCGAACGACTCCGGCTTCGGCGTGCCGGCGGCCGGCAGTTCCACCGGCGCCTCGGTCACCATCCGCCACAGGCGGTTGATGTAGCGCCAGGCGCCGTCGATGCCGGCCTCGGTCCATTCCAGATCGCGTTCCGGCGGGCTGTCCGACAGCATGAACAGGCGGGCGGCGTCGGCGCCATAGGTGCCGATGATGTGCGCCGGGTCCACCACGTTCTTCTTGGACTTCGACATCTTCTCGACGCGGCCGACATTTACCGGCGCGCCGCTGTCGGCCCGGACCCACTCGCCCTTGTCGTTCTTGGTCAGGTCGGTCGGGGCCAGCCAGGCGCCGGTGCCGGCGTCCTTGTAGGTCTCGTGGTTGACCATGCCCTGGGTGAACAGGCCGGTGAACGGCTCCTCCAGATCCAGATAGCCGCAGGTCTTCAGCGCGCGCGTCCAGAAGCGGCTGTAGAGCAGATGCAGGACCGCATGCTCGATGCCGCCGATATACTGGTCGACGCCCAGCCAGTAATCGACCGAGTCGCGGGTGAAGGCCGCATCCTCGGTCTTCGGCGAGCAGAACCGGGCGAAATACCAGGACGATTCGATGAAGGTGTCGAAGGTGTCGGTCTCGCGCAGCGCCGGCTTGCCGCAGGTCGGGCAGCTGGTGTGCTTCCAGGTCGGGTGGTGGGCCAGCGGATTGCCGGGCTTGTCGAAGGTCACGTCCTCCGGCAGCACGACCGGCAGCTGGTCGTCCGGAACCGGGACGATGCCGCAAGATTCGCAATGGATGACCGGGATCGGGCAGCCCCAATAGCGCTGGCGCGACACGCCCCAGTCGCGCAGGCGGTACTGGGTGGTGCGCTCGCCCTGGCCCGCCGCCTCCAGCCGCTTGCCGGCCTCGTCCTTGGCCGACTCGGTGTCGAGTCCGTCGAGGAAGGCGGAGTTCCGCAGCACGCCGGGGCCGGTATAGGCCTCGGTTCCGACCTCGAAGGTCGCCGGATCGGCGTCGGCCGGGATCACCACCGGACGAACCGGCAGGCCGTACTTGCGGGCGAAATCCAGGTCGCGCTGGTCATGCGCCGGGCAGGCGAAGATCGCGCCCGTGCCGTATTCCATCAGCACGAAGTTGGCGACATAGACCGGCAGCTCCCACGACGGATCGAAGGGATGCACGACCTTCAGGCCGGTGTCGAAGCCGCGCTTCTCCGCCGTCTCGATTGCCTCCTCGCTGGTGCCCAGCCGGTTGCACTCGGCGATGAACTCGGCCAGTTCCGGACTGGAGGCGGCCAGTTCGGCGGCCAGCGGGTGATTCGGGGAGATCGCGGCGAAGGAGGCGCCGAACAGCGTGTCCGGACGGGTGGTGAAGACCTCCAGCTCGTCCTCGCGCCCCTTCATCTTGAAGCGGAAACGGACGCCGGTGGACTTGCCGATCCAGTTCTCCTGCATGATGCGGACGCGCTCGGGCCAGCGGTCCAGCGTCTCCAGGCCCTTCAGCAGGTCTTCGGCATAGGCGGTGATCTTCAGGAACCACTGCGACAGCTTGCGCTTTTCCACCAGCGCGCCGGTGCGCCAGCCGCGGCCGTCGATCACCTGCTCGTTGGCGAGAACGGTGTTGTCCACCGGGTCCCAGTTCACCCAGGATTCCTTGCGGTAGGCCAGGCCCGCCTTCAGGAAATCCAGGAACATCTTCTGCTCGTGGCGGTAATACTCCACGTCGCAGGTGGCGATCTCGCGGTCCCAGTCGATGGACAGGCCCATCGTCTTCAGCTGCCCGCGCATGGTCGCGATGTTCTCGCGCGTCCAGGCGGCCGGGTGGACCTTCTTCTCCAGCGCGGCGTTCTCGGCCGGCAGGCCGAAGGCGTCCCAGCCCATCGGGTGCAGGACGTTGAAGCCCTTGGCGCGCTTGAAGCGCGCGATCACGTCGCCGATGGTGTAGTTGCGGACATGACCCATGTGGATGCGCCCCGACGGATAGGGGAACATCTCCAACACATAGTATTTGGGCCGGGAGGCGTCCTCGCGCGCGGTGAAACAGCCCTTGCCGTCCCACACGCCCTGCCACTTCGCCTCGGTTTCCTTGACATTGTAACGCGACATGAGCGCGACGCCGTTTTTCCGTTGTACCAGATGCTCGAAGGCCCGGGGGACCGCCCCGGGCTAGTCGCCGCGTCAGCGGGCGACGGCGTTCTGCGAGACGCGAAGCTGGCGGGCGCGGGTCAGCACCGCATCCTCCAGCTGGCCGGCGGTCTCCGGCCCGACCGCGACCTCGCGCCAGTCGTTGCCGGTCCGCTGCTGGCGGAACACCGACACCCGGACGCCGTCCGCGCGCAGCTGGCGGTCCATGATGTAGAGGTTGACCTTGAAGCGCTCGTTCGGCGAATCGGGCGGGGTGTACCAGTCGGTCAGGATCACGCCGCCGAACGGATCGGCCGAGGCGATCGGCATGAAGGACAGCGTGTCGAGCGAGGCGCGCCACAGGAAGCTGTTGACGCCGATGCCGCCGGCGCTGTCCTGGTCGCCGCCGCGCTTGTTCTTGCCGAACAGGTTCAGGCCGCCGTCGGTGCCGAGCAGGCTGCCGAACTTGTAGTCCTTGTTCTTCATCTGCTCTTCGACGGTTTCGGTCTTGCCGCCCCAGCTTGCGCAGCCGGCGATCGAGACGGAAGCCGCGAGCAGTACAGGGACAAGGCGAAGGGCGGTCGAACGGCGCATGGTCGGGAACCCGGTTCAGAAATGGGGATGCCGCGCGCGAGTCACGCGCGGAATGCCGGTGAACAGACCATAAGTGGACGGCCCCACGCAACAGCGGAAGCGTCTTTGCCCCGCCTCGCGACAACAGGACGACAACAGGCGGGGCCTGCCGGCTTCGACTGTGGCGGGGCGGACAGGGGGGTCTTCTTAGTGTGCTCCGTGCGACACACTGTCCCCCCAATGCAGCAATCGGGGAGATTTGCCGCTTGCTGGCAAGGGCTGGGGTGCGTACGAAAGTCTCAGCCAGGACGTCAACCAGGCTGAAACATCTGCTGCCAGGATGGAGGCAACAATCATGAACCGTTATCTGCTGGCCGGCGCCGCTGCCGCCGCTCTCGCTTTCGGCGCTGGCGCCGCCAACGCCCAGGCCAAGTTCGAAGTCAAGGTCGGCGGCGACGCCTACTTCGAAGCCGGCTACGTCGATCAGGATCTGGACTCCGGCCTGCGTTCGACCGAATTCCGCAACCGCATGCGCATCAACATCATCCCGTCCGCCAAGGCCGATAACGGCCTGGAGTACGGTGCCCGCATGCGTATCCGCGCCAACTCCGGCGCCAACAACGCCCGTACCACCGACGCTGACCGCGCTTACATCTTCGCGCAGGGCACCTTCGGTCAGGTCCGCATGGGCGTGACCAACTCGTTCAACGACGAGACCTACGTCTCGGCGCCGACCGACTACCTGCCGCTGGCCCTGGTCGATCAGGTCCAGAACTACTTCGGCCCGAACACCAACATCGGTGGCAACGGCCCGGCCGCGACCGTTACCGGCAACAGCATCATTTGGCCGTCGCTGAACCCGGACGGCAACGCCACCAAGATCGTTTACTTCTCCCCGCGCTTCGCCGGTCTGCAGCTGGGCGCCAGCTACACCCCGCGTAACGACAGCTCGGGCACGGACGTGAACCGCGTCAAGCCGGTCGGCACCTTCGCCGGCGGCGGCAACGGCACCTACACCGACATGGTCGAAGTCGGCGCGAACTACAACAACACCTTCGGCGGCGTGACCGTCAAGGGCAGCGCCGGCTACTACTGGGGCCAGGCCGTCGACAACGTCGCCGGTTCGAACTACAAGGACCTGAACGCCTGGCAGGTCGGCGCCACGGTCGGCTACGCCGGCTTCAGCGTCGGCGGCAGCTACACCGACTTCGGCAAGTCGGGCCTGAACGACCGTACCGGCCTGTTCACCGAGTCGACCCGTAACTGGGTTGTCGGCGCTCAGTACACCACCGGCCCGATCGTCGTCGGCGCCAACTACAAGAACGGCAAGGACGCCGGCTCGGTTGCCGTCTCCGGCGATCGTGAGCTGCAGGTCTACGAAATCGGCGTCGGCTACACCGTCGCTCCGGGTCTGACCCTGCAGGCTCAGTACGACTACTTCAAGCTCGACAGCGATATCGCTGCTTCGGACGACAAGGGCAACGTCGTGCTCGTCCGCACCGTCCTGGCGTTCTAATCGGTCTTCCGATCAGACGTCCGGAAACGGAAAGAGAGGGCGGTGGCTTCGGCCACCGCTCTTTTTTTGTGCCCAATTTTGTGCCTGTGGCGCGGGCAGGACGCCCAAATCCTGGGCCATATATGCGTCAAAAAAGCGGCATAGTCGATTTTCCCTTTCTTTTCAGAGAGTTACCGGTGTGGTTTTCTCGCAACTGTGTTGCGGATGCGTGAACGCACGTCAGTTTTCCCCCTTGTGGCGCCGAGCAACTCGCGATTAAGTCATCCACATAAGGGCCCCGACCGGACGGTCACGGCCGACAAGACAACCGCCGCTCCCGGTCAAACGGGGCGTACGCACAAGGATGGCAATCCATGAAGCGCTCTCTCGTTATCGGCTGCGCAGCCGTCGCCCTCGCCGCCGGCTGCGGCACCGCCTCGGCCCAGTCCAAGTTCGACGTCCTGCTGGGCGGCGACGCCTTCTTCCAGGGCGCCTATGTCGACCAGGACAATGACAACGGCCTGCGCAAGACCGAGTTCGCCAACCGCTTCCGCCTGACCGTCACCCCGACGGCCAAGGCCGACAACGGCCTGGAATACGGCGCCCGCCTGCGCCTGCGTGCCAACAACGGCACCAACAACGCGCGCACCACCGACTACGACCGCGCCTACATCTTCGTGAACGGCACCTTCGGTTCGGTGCAGGCCGGCGTGACCAACGGCCCGTCGGACGACTCGGGCGTCATCGGCCCGAACGTCGACGGCATCTCGGGCAGCCCGGACGGCTTCTATGGCCTCTACTACGGCGTGACCTCGCTGCCGTACGTGACCGGCGCGCTGCGCACGCTCGAGTCGGGCGACGCCAGCACCAAGATCGTCTACTCGACCCCGAGCTTTGGCGGCTTCAAGCTGTCGGCCGCCTACACCCCGACCTACGGCAGCAGCGGCACGGACGTGAACCGCCGCAAGAACGTCACCTACAACGACATGGGTGAAATCCAGGCCTACTATAAGGGCGCCTTCAGCGGCGTCGGCCTGGAAGCCAGCGTCGCCTATCAGTTCGCCCAGGCCCCGAACGGCTTCGAAGACCTGTCGTCGGTCCACACCGGCGCCACCATCTCCTACGGCGCCTTCGCCCTCGGCGGCAGCTATGCCTTCAGCGGCGACAGCGGCTATCGCAAGGGCCATACCGGTGTCGACGACAATCAGGTCTGGCTGGTCGGTGCCCAGTACACCCTGGGTCCGGTGATCCTGGCCGCCACCTACACCGACGCCAAGGGCGCCAATGTCGGCACCGGTGCCGCCACCGCCGCCGATTATGCCCGCGCCCACATCTATCAGGCCGGCGTGACCTACACCGTCGCTCCCGGCCTGACCACGGGCCTGGAGTACAGCTTCGTCGACAACAAGTCGGGCGGCATCAACAACGATGCCAACATCGTTCTGTGGGATACCCGCTTCGCTTTCTAAGAAGCAGGCTCCTGGCAGCAGACGCGAAGGCGGCGGAGAAATCCGCCGCCTCTTTTTTTGTCCCCCTGGATGCCGTGACCCGTTTTGCCCCCCGGCGCACAGGACCCTCACGACGCGCCCAGCGAAGGGGTTACCCCTTTCCGGTGACAAAACGGTGATCTCCTGGCAAGCAATCGCCAGAAAATCGCCAAATACTTATTATATGAATTCACATGATCCGGGAGTGCGTGTTTTTCCCGTCACTGTCCTCGGGATGCGGAGACTTCCACCATCTCGGTCACTTGTCCGCCGCTGGATGGTGGGATTAAATATTGGAGCACAAGACACCGCTCGCGCCTCTCTCCGATGGGGCGCATGCATCCAGGATGACATGCCATGAAGCGCTCTCTCGTCATCGGCTGCGCAGCCGCTGCCCTCGCCGCCGGCTGCGGCACCGCCTCGGCCCAGGCCAAGTTCGATATCCTGTTGGGTGGCGACGCCTATTTCCAGGGCGCCTATGTCGACCAGGACAATGACAACGGCCTGCGCCAGACCGAGTTCGCCAACCGCTTCCGCCTCAACATCACCCCGACGGCCAAGGCCGACAACGGCCTGGAATATGGCGCCCGCCTGCGCCTGCGTGCCAACAACGGCACCGCCAACAACCGCAGCACCGACAGCGACCGCGCCTTCATCTTCGTGAACGGCGGCTTCGGCACGGTGCAGGCCGGTGTGATCAACGGCCTGTCGGACGAATACGGCATCATCGGCCCGAACATCGAAGGCATCGAAGGCTCGCCCGACGCCCAGTACCTGAACTACTACGTGAACGCCAACGGCGCCCCCTATGTGCTGGGCAGCCTGCGCACGCTGGAGTCGGGCGATGCCAGCACCAAGATCGTCTACCTGACGCCGAGCTTCGCCGGGTTCCAGGTCGGCGCCGCCTACACCCCGGTGTACGGCAGCAGCAACACCGACGTGAACCGCCGCAAGAACACCACCGCCTATCACGACATGGCCGAGGTCCAGGCCACCTACAAGGGCGCGTTCGGCGGTTTCGGCGTGGAGGCAAGCGCCGCCTACCAGTTCGCCAAGGCGGCCAGCGGGCTCGAGGACCTGTCCTCCGTCCATGTCGGCGCCAATGTGTCCTACGCCAACTTCAAGGTCGGCGGCAGCTACGCCTTCAGCGGCGACAGCGGTTACGCCACCGGCACCCGCGGCGTGGACGATCAGCAGGTGTGGATCGTCGGCGCCAACTACACGATGGGTCCGGTCATCCTGGCCGCCACCTACACCGACGCCAAGGGCATCGACAGCAACTTCGCCGGGCTGAATTCCCGCGCCCATGTCTGGCAGGGCGGCGTCACCTACACCGTGGCGCCGGGCCTGACCACGGGTCTGGAATACAGCTATCTCGACAACAAGGTCGGCGGTGTGAACAACGACGCCAACATCGTCCTGTGGGACACCCGCTTCGCTTTCTGAGCGCACGCGATCCCGGACGGCATGAACGCGAAAGGCGGCGGAGACATCCGCCGCCTTTTCCGTTATTCCGGACCGCCCTATTTCTTCGGAGCGGATTTCGGCTGGTCGGCCTTGGCATCCTTGGCCGCGGTGTCGCACATCATGAACAGCACCGACGACTCCAGCGGCGTCCAGACCAGCAGGTAGCGCTCCTTGTTGTGGTCGGCGAGGAAGGCGATGGTTTCCGGATCGGTCACGGACTTTGGATGGATTTCCCCCAGCAGAAAGCCGAGACGGCCGTAATTCGCCATCGTCCCCTGGAAGATGAAGTCCAGCCGTTCCTGATCGTCCTTCGCGATTTCCCAGCCGAACTGCTCCTGCCGCACGCAACGTCGGCCGTATTCGTCCAGAATCTTGTCCATGAAGCTGCGGTAGGTGCCGTCGTCCGTCAGCGGAAAGGCGGGCTCGCTGAAGCGCACCTTGGTCATCGGCGAGCCGAGCATCAGCTTGGCCTTGTCGTTCTTGGCGCCGGGCTTCGCCTTGGTCTCAGCCTTGGGCGTTGCGGTTTTGGGAGCCGGCTTCGCATGGTCTTCGGCGTGGGCGGGAGTGGCGACGGACCAGATGGCGACCGCGGCAGCAAGGAGGCCGGCGGGGGCCACCGACGTCAGGACGGAGAGCAGGGAACGATACGGACTCCGCATGCGGAGGTCTCCTCGATGTGCAAAAACGATGACGATCCCCCGCACCGGCGATCCGGACGCAAAGGGCATGGTCGCTTGGGGCGCTTGCGTTTCCGCGGACCGTCCGCTAACACGCCGCGGAAGCGCTGTACACCCGCAGCGACCGGATTGGGGGCGGCCATGACGACGACGCAGGGCACTGGCAGAGATACGCAAACCGGCGCCGAAGCAGGCGGTTCCGCCCACGCGGACAGCGTGGCGGGACGGCTCGACTCGGTGCGCCGCGCTATTGCGGAAACGGCATCGGCCTGCGGGCGCGGCGACGGCGCGGTGACGCTGGTCGCCGTGTCGAAGACCCATCCGGCCGAAGCGGTGGAGGAGGCGCTCGCCGCCGGCCAGCGCGTGTTCGGCGAGAACCGGGTGCAGGAGGCCAAGGCCAAGTTCCCGGCGCTGAAAGTGCGCTTCCCCGAGCTGGAACTGCACCTGATCGGTCCGCTGCAGACCAACAAGGTCAAGGACGCCGTCGCCCTGTTCGACGTGATCCAGACGCTGGACCGCCCGAAGCTGGCGGAGGCGCTGGCGGAGGAGATGGCGAAATCCGGCCGCCGCCCGCGCTGCCTGATTGAGGTCAACACGGGTGAGGAACCGCAGAAGGCCGGCATCGCCCCGGCGGAGGTGGAGGCCTTCCTGGCCGACTGCCGCGACCGGCTGGGGCTGCCCGTCACCGGGCTGATGTGCATCCCGCCGGTGGACGAGGAGCCGGCGATGCATTTCGCCCTGCTGGCGGAGATGGCGCGCCGGCTGGGTCTGTCGGAAATCAGCATGGGCATGAGCGGCGATTACGAGACCGCGGTCCGCTTCGGCGCCACCCATGTGCGGGTCGGCACGGCGATTTTCGGCGCGCGCCCTTATCCGGCCCAATAATCGGCCCGGCCCCGTAAACAGCGGCTTCATCGGCCGTTCGGGCCGGCGACGCTCAGCGCGCTTCCCGGCCCGCAGTCCTTCAGCAGGCGCAGCATGTCGTCGGGCGCCAGCGCGACGCAGCCGGCGGTCGGCGCGCGGTCCGGGCGGACGAGGTGCAGGAACACGGCACTGCCCATCCCCGGCACCACCGGGTCGTCATTGTGCCCCATCACCACCACGACGTCGTAGACATGATCGTCCCGCCACATCTCCTCGTGGCTGGCGGGATAGGGCCGGTTGACCGGACGGTTGTAGGCGGGATCCTCCGGCGCGTCGCACCAGCCGTCCTGCTCGGCGATGGGATGGAGCGGCAGCCCGGTCTCCGGCGGAGCCAGCCGGTCGGCACGCCACAGCACGCGACGCAGCGGGAAGCGGCCGACGGGGGTGGCGCCGTCACCCTCCCGCTTGTCGGCACGCACGCCGCCGCGGCCCAGCACACAGGGCACCTCGCCGCCCGGCCAGCGCAGCCGGCCGGTGGTGACCCGTGCGCCGTCATTGCCGCAGTAATTGTCGCCTTCATCCGGCGTCACGGTGATCTCGATGCTCATCCCGTCACCCGTGTGGTGCTGCCCGCGGCACCCTGCGCCGCCTTGCGCGACTGCTCATACTTGGCGAGGTTGCGCATCATCGTCTCCGACAGCATGTCCGGCGCGACTGGAGTCGGGCCGGCGGCATCGGCTGGCTGGTTGGCCGGTTGGCCGCCCGGTTGTCCATCGGCGGGCTGGGTTTGGCCGCCATTGGCCGCAGTCGCCCCGGCGGTGCGCGCGTTGGCGGTCACCGCCCCGGGGACCGGCGCCGCATAGCGGGGTGCGCTGTGCTTCGCCAGCGCGGAGCTGGCCAGCGGCGTGTCGCGGGCCGGCATCTTGCTGGGGTGTGGAGCCGCCCCGGCCGCGAGCTGCGCCGTCAGAACCGGCGAGGCATCCGCGGATTTGGCGGCAGAGGTGGCAGCCGCAAGCCGGACCGGCTGCCCGGCCGCGGGCTGCTGCGCCGACCCGAGATCGGCGGGCTTGGCGGCGGCCAGCGCGGCGGCAAGTCCGCCGGCGGGTGCCTGCTGTGGCTGCGCGGCGGGCTCCGCGGGGGAGCCGGACGCCGCCGGCCCCCCCGAGGCGTCCGCGACGGCGGTGGAGGCGGCGGGATGGTCACCGTCCCCAAAGCCGAGCGAGGCCATGACCGTTTCGCCGACATCCTGACCCGTCGCCTGTTCGACCACCGCGTTGGCGATGGAGGCCATGCCACCGATCACGCCGCCATACAGCATGTCGCCCATGATCCGCATGGGCGGCTGGATGGTGTCGCCGGTGATCTCGCGATAGATGGTGCTGACGATCGGGATGTGCTGCAGCGGGTTGATGATGTCCAGGAAGTCCCAGAAGGACATGTCGCCCTGGATTTCCACCGGGCCGCCATTGTGGCCGTCGCTGATGACCGGCGACGCCTTTTCGCGCGGCACCGGACGCTGGACGGCGCTGCTGTCGATTGTGGTGGCGTCGATGGCCATGGGCGGTCTCCCGGCTCGGTGGTCACCACAGGTACAGCAAGCGGCGTGCCAAGCCGGGGCGCCCGATCCGAACCGGATTCGACCGATTCGGGAGGATCCGGACAGTCAGCACCCGGAATCCGATTCCCACCACAGCCTGGCCGGCAAGAGACCGGCCAAAAACCGGCAAGTTCTGCCGGGCCGGCATGGCGATTCCTGCCCCGCCGGCCACGGCCTTTCGCCCCGGCCGTTCAGTCAGAACATATGGCCGCTGCGTTCCGCCTTGGTGCGGAGATAGGCCTCGTTGTGGCCGTTGGCCGGGAAGATGTGGGCCACCCGCTCCACCACCGCGATGCCGCAGCGGGCGAGCTGGCGCAGCTTTTCCGGGTTGTTGGTCATCAGCCGCACGGCCTCGAAGCCGAGCTGCCGCAGCATCTCCGCCGCCGGCAGATAGACGCGCTCGTCCGCTTCGAAGCCGAGGATCTCGTTGGCGTCCACCGTGTCGAAGCCACGATCCTGGATGCGGTAGGCGCGCAGCTTGTTGACCAACCCGATGCCGCGCCCCTCCTGCGCCAGATACAGCAGCACGCCGCTGCCCTGCCGGGCGATCTCGGCGATGGCGCCGCGCAGCTGGTCGCCGCAGTCGCAGCGCAGCGACCCCAGCAGATCGCCGGTGAAGCATTCCGAATGCAGGCGGGCCAGCACCGGGTGCTGCGGATCGGGGTCGCCGATGACGATGGCCAGATGCTCCGGTCCGCCGTCGGCCGGGCGGAAGGCGTAGATGCGCGTGTTTTCCGACCCAACCAGAGGCACCCGCGCGTCGGCGACGCGGCGCAGGGTCCGCACCACATGGACACGGTAATCGGCGACGTCCGACGCCCGCACCAGCAGCAGGTCATGCTCCGCCGCCCACTCCGCGGCGCTGATCCGGGCCGACGACGGCAGGTCGGCGGTGATGGCGGCGGGCAGCAGGCGGGCCAGCCGGGCGAGATCCACCGCCGCGGCCTCGCGGCTGCCGGGGCAAGCCTCGGCGGCGGCCAGACCGGCGGGCAGCGCATCCTGGGCCTGCGGATACTGTTCGGGATCGGCCAGCGCGTGAGCCTGGTCGGCGGTCAGCCCGCCGGGCCGGTCGAGCGTCATGGCACCGAACGCCTCCGCCGCGGCGCCGGGCGCCTGATCGTCGGCGATGTCGCTGACCGGCTGCGCCACGGCGGCGGCCAGCCCCAGCACCACGGCGCGGCGGCGGGTGACCACCAGCCGCGGGGTGCCGCCGGTCAGCGCCTTCAGCCGCTCCACGGCGTCGAGCGCCACCGACTCCACCGACACCGCGGCGCCGACGGTGCCGTCGGCGGTCTCGATCGCCACCACCTCGCCCCGGCGCAGGGCGGCCAGCGCCCGGTCGACGGCGCGCACGGCGGCCTCGTCGATGGGCGCCGCCGCGGCGGCTGCCGCGGGCGTGGACAGGGTGACCGTGGTGGCGGAGGAGGAGCGTTCGGCTTGCATCGTCAGCGGCTTTGCGTAGCGGGTGCGCCGGATACGGCGCGTAAAACGGGACATGGTGCGTTCGGCGGGCGAAGCAAAGCGCAGGTGGCGCGCCCCTGTCCAGCAATTCCCGCGCGCCACACCGTTGCCGGGGACACAACGATCCGGCTAGCCTGCCCGGCGCGGGAACCATCCCGGGCCGCCGGCCGGGCGGAGTCGGCCCCTCCAACGGGCCGCTCCGCCGCCCTTGACCATGGGCGCCGGGACGGCGACCGCAGCCCTTCAACCGGGAGCCCGTTCCCCGTGACCACCCTTTCGACGACCCCTGATCCGACCGTGTCCGTTCATCTGGTGATGCCGGCCGATCTTGCCGCCGATGCTTATGCCCGCCGCATGGTCGAGGCCCTGCGCGCCGCCGGGGCCGGCATCATGCTCCACGCCCTGCCCGGCCCGCACCCGCGGGTCGATCCGTCGGCGATCCTGGCGGCCGACGTCGCGCTGTCGCGGCTGCCCGACGGCGCGCCGGTCCTGCTGGACGGCAACGCCCTGCCCAACCTCGCCGCCAGCCTGCCGGCCGATAGCCGGCGCCTGCGCTTCACCGCGCTGATCGAACGCCTGCACTGGACCGAGCCGGGGCTGACCGCCGAAGAGGCCGCCGTGCGCCGCAATCTGGAACAGGGGGCGCTGTCGCTGATGCGCCATGTCGCGGTGCCGGACGAGACCGTCGCCGCCACCCTGCGGGACCTGGGCGTGCGGCCCGAGCGGATCGTCCTCGCCGCGGCGGACGCCGGCGGGGCGGCGGCGCTGCTGGCGGTTCTGTAGTAAGGCCCATCTGGAAGGCCCACCCTCTTCGCCACAAGCCATCACGACAATCCACCGGCGCCATGCTACTAAGGCGCCGCCCCCGGCCCTGCCGGCGTCAATCTTCGACTTCCGACTTCGTGCCGCGGACCATGACCATCGCAAAGCGCATCCTCCTGGTCGACGACGACACCGCCCTGCGCCAGTCGCTGGCGGAGCAGCTTCGGCTGCTGGAGGAGCTTGAGACGGAGGAGGCCGGCGACGGCGCCGGCGCGCTGAACGCGGTCCGCAAGGCGGGGGAGGCCGGAACCGGCTTCTCCGCCATCCTGCTCGACGTCGGACTGCCGGACATGGACGGGCGCGACGTCTGCAAGCTGCTGCGGCGCGAGGGGGTGCGCTGCCCCATCATCATGCTGACCGCCTCGGCCAGCGATGCCGACACCATCCTGGGGCTGGAATCCGGCGCAAGCGACTATGTGACCAAGCCCTTCCGCCTGGGGGTGCTGATCGCCCGGCTGCGCGCCCAGCTGCGCCAATTCGAGCAGACGGAGGACGCGGTCTTCGCCATCGGCCCCTACAGCTTCCGCCCCGGCGCCAAGCTGCTGCTGGACGAGGCCACCAACCGCAAGATCCGCCTGACCGAGAAGGAAACGGCGATCCTGAAATACCTGTACCGGGCGGGCGATCTGGTGGTCGGGCGCGAAACCCTGCTGGGCGAGGTCTGGGGCTACAACGCGGCGGTCACCACCCACACGCTGGAGACCCACGTCTACCGCCTGCGCCAGAAGATCGAGGCCGATCCGTCCAACGCCCGCATCCTGGTGACGGAACCCGGCGGCTACCGGCTGGTGCCCTGAGCCGCCTTCCGGGTCAGCCTCCTGGCCGTCTCCCCGATCAGCGCCGGCCGACCGAGGCCAGTTCGCGGCGACTGCCCCGTTCGGCGATTGTGACCTCGCCAGCAAAGCCCAACCAGCGGCGACGCTCGCCCATCTGCGGCCCGCCCGAAAGCTTGCCCAGCCGGGCCACGCCGAGTCCGCAGGCCGAAGGGCCGCCCCACAGGCCGCGCCCGCGCGGCACCACCGGCAGCAGCCGCAGCTTGCGGCCGACGATGGCCATCCGGCGGCGCCAGTGGGTGACGTCGTGCGGCGACACGCCGACGCGTCGAGCGATCTCGCGGTCGGACAGCAGGGCGCTGCCGGGGTCCTGCAGCAGGTCCAGCACCGCGCGGCGCTTGTCGCTGTCGGTATGGCGGGAGTGCTTGCGCTCCAGCGCCTTGCCCATGTCCCACAGCTTTTCCGCCGTCTCGCGCGCCAGGCTGCGCCAGCGGTCGGCCTCCTCGCGCTGGCGGTCGGCATCGCCCGCCGCCTTGTCGAGTTGCCGCCGCAGGGTGGCGAGTTCCAGTTCCAGGTCCTTCACCTGCCGGCGCAGGCCGCGGACCAGTTCGTCCGGCGGCGGCGGCGGGGCCGGCGCACCGGCGGGTTCGGCAGGTTGGGCGGTGGGCGGCGGCTCGGCCGCGGGCGGCACCGGCGTGCGGGCGCGCTCCGCCAGATCGCGGAAGGACAGCCCGGCGCGGGACAGCATGATGCGGGCGGCGCGCAGGGCGGACAGCGCCTCGCCCTGATGCTCCGACTCGGCCATGGCGAGGACTTTGGCGAGCTTGTCAGGATCCATCCGCGTCGGGTTCCGCCGGAGCCGGTCCCCACCCGCGCGGGGACCCTTTGGGAGTCATGCCGCGCAATGCGCGACGAGCCCCAACCTACCACATCTTATGGGTTTGGACAGATGCCCTTCGTAGGGTGTCGACTCGCGACACGGCCTGTTCGGAAGTCTTGTCCCCGATCCGTGGGATCCGCCCGGAAGAGATCAGCGGGGGAGAGATTTGCTAGACTTGGGCAAGCGGGGCCGCCACGATGGCGCCGTCATGACCGTTCGTTCCACCATCAATTCCGTGCAACCGCCCGCTCCTGAAGAGTCCGGCGGCGGGTCCCCCTTCATCGTACGCTTCTGGGGCGTGCGCGGCAGCATCGCGTCGCCCGGCCCGGCCACCGTGCGCTATGGCGGCAACACCGCCTGCATCGAGGTGCGCTGCGGCGGCGCCCACATCGTCTTCGACTGCGGCACCGGCATCCGGCCGCTGGGCGAGTCGCTGGCGCGCGACGGCGGGCCGGTGGACATCGACCTGCTGCTGACCCACAGCCATCTCGACCATATCAGCGGCCTGCCCTTTTTCGCGCCGGCCTTCGACCCGGCCGGCCGCCTGCGGCTGTGGTCCGGGCATCTGCCGCCGGAACGGCCGTTCCGCACCGTGCTGGCCGATATGATGACGGCGCCGCTGTTCCCGGTGCCGGTCGAGATCTTCCGCGCCGACTGCCAGTTCCGCGATTTCCAGGCCGGCCAGACGCTGGAGCTGGCGCCGGGAGTGGTGGTGCGCACCTGCCGCCTGAACCATCCCGACGGCGCCACCGGCTACCGGGTGGAGCATGGCGGCCGCAGCCTGTGCGTCCTGACCGACACCGAGCATCCGGCCGAAGGGCGCGATCCGGTGATCCTGGAGCTGCTGCGCGGCGCCGACGTGATGGTGTATGACAGCACCTACACCGACGCCGAATACCCGTCGCGCGTCGGCTGGGGCCATTCGACCTGGCAGGAATGCCTGCGGCTGGCGGAAGCTGCCGGAGTCGGCCGCGCGGTGATCTTCCACCACGACCCGGCCCGCACCGACGACGCGCTGGACGCCATCGCAGCCGAGGCGGCGGCGATGCGCCCCGGATCCCTGGTGGCCTATGAAGGGTTGGAGCTGTCCCTGTAGGATCGGCGCCATCCGTACCAGTTGAATCCCGAACAATCGGTTCCACTGAGCAAAAGCGCTTGTGCGTGTTCATTACGCCACAGGTTGCTTTGTCACACTGGCCTCCTGTGACAATCTTGGTATTAGATCGGCGTGCAACCCCGCCACGATTGGGGCGGGCGGGGTCGTTGATGCGTGCAAAGCTTGGGGGGAAGAGCGATGCGCATGACCGGTCGTGCCTTGGGTATTCTCGCCGTGCTGACCGTCGCGACGCAGCTTGGCGGCTGCGCCACCGCGCCGCCGCTGGAAAGCGCCAAGTTCGACGGCGAACCGCGCAGCGTGGTCCTGCAGCATCCCGCCAGCGGCGAGACGGCGTCCGTCACCTACTGGCGCCCCGGCGACGGGTATGACCCGGCCGCGATGCGCGAGATCGCCGTCCTGTTCCGCGACCGCCGCAGCGACGAGGTGATCCCGGTCGATCCGGCCCTGGTCGATATGCTGGTGGAGCTGCGCCAGCGCGTCGGCGCGTCGGCGGAGTCGCCGATCCGCCTCACCTCCGGCTACCGGTCGAGCGCGACCAACGCCAGCCTCGCCCGGACGAACCCGAACGTCGCCGAGAACTCCTATCACATGCGCGGTCAGGCGGCGGACTTCTCCATCGCCGGCATCCCGCCCTCGCGGCTGGCGGAGGAAGCGGCGGCGATGCAGCGCGGCGGCTACGCCATGTATGCCCACACCGGCCATGTCCATGTCGACACCGGCCCCTTCCGCACCTGGACGCCGAAGACCGGCGAACCGCGCGCGCCGCAGATCCTGGAGGCGCAGGCCCGCGCCCGTGCCAGGGCCCAGGCGCTCGCCATGAAGCATGGCGGCGGCAAGGGCCGCGTGCAGGTGGCCGAGGCCACGGCCAAGGCGGTCAAACCGGGCAAGCCGCCGGCGAAACCCGCCAAGGCTCCGGCCAAGTCCGCCGTCCGGGCGGCGGCCCCCGATCTGTCGCGCGTCCGCGTGGCGCTGGCCCAGGTCAAGGAAATGCCGGTGCAGAAGACGGCGAAACGCTAAACTCCACGCGCAGTCCCGTCACCCGCGCACCGGTACCGTCATGACCACCCTGCTAATCCTCCGCCACGGCCCGACCGCCTGGAACGCCGAAGGGCGCATCCAGGGCAGCATCGACGAGCCGCTGTCCGACGCCGGCCGGGCACGGGTCGCCCGCTATCGCCTGCCGCCCGAGTCGGCCGGGCTGCACTGGGTCGCCAGCCCGAAGCGCCGGGCCTGGGAAACCGCGACCCTGCTCGGCCTCGATCCCACGCCGGAGCCGCGGATCGTCGAAATGGATTGGGGCGAGTGGGAAGGCCAGCGCACCGAGGACCTGCGCGCCGACGGCCGCATGCCGGCCCGCCACGACCGGCTGGGGCTGGACTTCAAGGCGCCCGGCGGCGAAAGCCCGCGCGAGGTTCAGGCCCGTCTGCGCTCCTGGCTCGCCGATCTGGCGGCGGAGGGGCATCCGACCGGCGCCGTCGCCCACAACGGCATCCTGCGCGCGCTCTATTCGCTCGCCACCGGCTGGGACATGCGCGACGACCCGGCGGAGGAGTTGCGCAACGGCTGCGCCCACCTGTTCCGCATCACGCAAAACGGCGCGCCGGAGCTGATGCGGATGAACATCAGCCTGCTGGAGTAAGGGGGCACGACGGCCCCCTCCCCCGTCACCGTTCAGACTCAAACGTTCAGATCGACGATCACCGGCACATGGTCCGACGGCTTGGGCTCCCAGCCGCGGGCGTCGCGCAGCACCTTGATGCCCGTCAGCGCCCCTTCCAGCGGCGGGGTCACCCAGATGTGGTCCAGGCGCCGGCCGCGGTTGGAGGCAGCCCAGTCTTTCGCCCGGTAGCTCCACCAGGTGTAGAGCTTCTCCTCCGGCGGAACGAAGCGGCGCAGGGCATCGACCCAGCCGGCAGACGCCTGCATCGCCGTCAGCTTCTCCACCTCGATCGGCGTGTGGGAAACCACCGACAGCAATTCCCTATGGCTCCAGACGTCCTGTTCCAAGGGCGCGATGTTCAGGTCGCCGACCAGAACCATCGGCCGGTCGGACGTCCGCTCCGTGCCCAGCCAGTGGGTCATCTCGTCGAGGAACTGGAGCTTGTGGGCGAACTTGTCGTTCACCGCCGGGTCGGGAATGTCGCCACCGGCGGGGATGTAGACGCAATGCAGCTCGATCCCGCCCGGCAGATGGGCCAGCGCGTGGCGGCAGTCCTGCTTGCCGCACCAGTGCTGGACGTCATGCGACTCGAAGGGCAGGCGGGACAGGATGGCGACGCCGTTGTAGCTCTTCATCCCGTGGATGTGGGCGTGGACATAGCCGCGCTCCGCCAGCGGGCCGAGCGGGAAGTCGGCGTCCACCACCTTGGTTTCCTGCAGGCAGATCACGTCCGGCCGCTCCTCCTCCATCAGGCGGAGGAGGAGGTCCAGACGCATGCGGACCGAATTGATGTTCCAGGTCGCGATGCGCATTGCCGGCGGCTCAGGCGATCGTCAGGGTCAGGGTACCAACGCCTTCGACCTCGCCGGTCAGCACGTCGCCGGCCACCACCGGGCCGACGCCCTCCGGCGTGCCGGTATAGATCACGTCGCCCGGCTGCAGTTCGACGAACCCGGACAGGTAGGAGATCGTCTCCGCCACCGACCAGATCAGATCAGAGAGGTCGCCCTTCTGCCGCGGCTCGCCGTTCACCTGCAGGGTGACCGCCCCCTTGGCCGGATGGCCGATGTCGGCGACGGTGCGGATGGCGGAGCAGGGTGCCGACTGGTCGAACCCCTTGCCCATGTCCCAGGGCTTGCCTTCCTTCTTGGCGGCGGCCTGCAGGTCACGCCGGGTCATGTCGAGCCCGACGGCATAGCCGAACACATGGTCCAGAGCGCGGTCGACCGGAATGTCGCGCCCGCCGGTGCCAATGGCCACCACCAGCTCGATCTCGTGGTGCAGGTTGGCGGTCTTCGGTGGATAGGGGATGGTGGCGCCGTCGGCGACGATGGCGTCGGCCGGCTTCATGAAGAAGAAGGGCGGCTCGCGGTCGGGATCGGCGCCCATCTCGCGCGCATGGGCGGCATAGTTGCGGCCGACGCAATAGATGCGGCGCACCGGAAACGAATCGCCGCCCACGACGGGGACGGCCGGCTGGGACCACAGGGGAATGGCGAAGGCCATGGCATCGGCTCTCTGGTTGGAACGCTTACCCACAGCTAACCCGAAAGTCGGCAACGGACCAAGCGTCCAACCATCCGCCCTGCCCTGCAAATCGGTTCGGCGCTCCGGACAGGAGGCGGCCAAAAACGAAGACGCCCGGTCTGGGGGGGACCGGGCGTCGGAAGCTCCGATTCGGGAACCCGCGCGCGGCAGGGGAAACCGCTGGGCGGGCGATCGGCGTCGAATCGGCGTCGATCACTTCTTGACTCTTCAAGATGGAATTTGTACGCGTTCCCACCAATACGCTTGACGCATATCTGGTATGCATAGCCTGTTGTCTGTGCGGTTCTTGCTGACAAACGAAAGCCTTGCCCGCATTTTATCCGTTCATCCGATAATTCATCCAAAATATGGCATCCACGGTGACTGACAACGAGCGTTCCACCCCCGCCGACCGGCGGTCGCGTCTGCGGCCCGGCAAGAACGGCAAGCTCGCCCTTGGCCCCCTTCCGGAGCTGGTGGGTTACAACCTGCGCAAGGCTCAGGTTGCGGTGTTCCAGAGCTTTCAGAATGCGGTCGCTCCGCATGACATCACGCCCGGCCAGTTCGGCGTGCTGATCATGATCCGGGAGAACGAGGGGCTGTCGCAGTCCGACCTGGGCACGGCGGTCGGCATCGACCGGTCGACGATGGTCGCTGTGATCGACCGTCTCGAGTCGCGCGGACTCGTCGTGCGCGCTCCCTCGCCCAACGACCGCCGCTCCTACGCCCTGCGCCTGTCGCCGGAAGGCCAGACGCTGATGGACGACCTGATCCCGCGCGTCCAGGCGCATGACCAGGGCATGGTCAAGGACCTGTCCCCGGAAGAGCAGGCGCAGTTCATCGACTTCCTGCGCCGCGTGTCGCGGTCGAAGTAAGGGGCGCCGCCCCTTCCGTTCCAGGCACCGGAAAAGACTGACAGCCCGCCCCGCACCGGCAACCGCCGGATGCAGGGCGGGCTTTTCTATTTGGGCTTCGGCAAGGACCAAAGTAACAGGAGACCAAAACGAAAAAGGCTCAGCCGTTCAGCTGAGCCTTTTTATCGGGTCTAGCCCGGAAACTTAGTGGCGGAGGGAGAGGGATTCGAACCCTCGATACGCTTTTGACGTATACACACTTTCCAGGCGTGCGCCTTCAACCGCTCGGCCACCCCTCCGTAGAGGCCCGCGTTATAGCCAGAGGTTCGCGGCTATGCAAGCCTCCGTTTCACGCAAACGACGTTTTTTTGGCGGCGCGCTAAACCGATCCAGTTTCATCCGCCAATCTCATCCACCAGCGCGCCGACGGTGCGGCACAGCAGGTCCAAATCCTGGGGACGGGACAGGCGGTGGTCGCCGTCCTTCACCAGCGTGACGCGGACGTCGTCGCCGGTCAGCGCCTCGGCGATGCGCAGGCTGAGCTGCCAGGGGACGTCGGGGTCGCGCTGGCCGTGCAGCAGGCGGACGGGGCCGCCGAAGGCGATGGGGCCGCGCAGCAGAAGGTGGTTGCGGCCGTCCTCGATCAGGGCGCGGGTGATCGGCTGGGGTTCAGGGCCGTACTCCGACGGGCGGTTCCAGACGCCCTCCTCCATGATCTGCCGGCGGACATCGGCATCGAAGATGTCCCACATCAGGTCTTCGGTGAAATCGGGGGCCGGGGCGATGCCGACCAGCCCGGCCACCCGCTCCGGCCGGCGCGTCGCCGCCAGCAGCATCATCCAGCCGCCCATCGAGGATCCGACCAGGATCTGCGGCCCCGTCGTCACCTGGTCCAGCACCGCCAGCGCGTCGTCGGCCCACAGGCCGATGGTGCCGTCGGCGAAGCGGCCGCTGGAAGCGCCGTGGCCCTGATAGTCGAAGCGGGTGAAGGACAGGCCGCGTTCCACCGCCCAGGCTTCCAAAGTCGTCGCCTTGCCGCCGGTCATGTCGGACATGAAGCCGCCCAGAAACATGACGCCCGGCTTGCCCTGCCCGGACGGGCCGGCAGGGGTGTGGTGATAGGCTATGGTCGCGGCACCGCGCCTTAGGCTATGGTGCGCGCCGCCCGGATGGGCTGCGGTTTCGGTCATACGGTCACCTTCGACAAACGGACACCGGCACGCGGTCGGGCACCGGGCTCGACGGCGATCCGGCATGCCGGGGCCTGCGGCCGGTTCCGGGCCGCCCCTTGCGAGCAGCCGGCATCATGGATTTCGACCCCCACCTTACCACCGACCAGTCCCTGCGCAACGCGGACGCCCATCAGGACTCCCCTGTCCCCAACTGGCCGGAGCATTGGCCGGGCGGCCGGGCGCCGACGGTGCTGCAGGTGGTGCCGACGCTGGTCACCGGCGGGGCGGAGCGCGGCTGCATCGACATGGCGCTCGCCCTGCAGGCCGCCGGCGGCAAGCCGCTGGTGGCGTCGGAGGGCGGACCGATGGTGCGCGAACTGGACCGCGCCCGCATCACCCACCTGACGCTGCCGCTGGCCTCCAAGAACCCGCTGGTTATCCGCCGCAATGCCCGCCGGCTGGCCGCCATCATCCGCGAGCACAAGGTGGACATCGTCCACGCCCGCTCCCGCGCGCCGGCCTGGAGCGCGTGGCTGGCCTGCCGGGAGACCGGCGCCCGCTACATGACCACCTTCCACGCCCCCTACAATTTCGGCACGGGTCCGGTCGGCGGCCGGCTGAAGCGCTGGTACAACTCGGTGATGGCGCGGGGCGAGCGGGTGATCGCCATCTCCGGCTTCATCCGCGACCATGTGCTGGGCAACTACCCGGTCGATCCGGCGCGGGTGCGCGTCATCCACCGCGGCATCGACCGCGGCGTCTTCGCCCCCGACCGGGTCAGCCCGACGCGGCTGGTGACGCTCGCCAAGCAATGGAACCTGCCGGACGACCGGCCGGTGATCCTGCTGCCCGGCCGGCTGACCCGCTGGAAGGGCCAGACCGTGCTGATCGACGCGCTGGCCAAGCTGGGGCGCCAGGACGTGCTGGCCCTGCTGGTCGGCTCCGACCAGGGCCGCACCGGCTACCGGGAGGAGTTGGAGAACCGCATCGCCAATGCCGGCCTGCGCGGCGTGGTGCGGATGACCGACCATTGCAGCGACATGGCCGCGGCCTACCTGTTGTCGACGGTGGTCGTCTCCGCCTCGCGCGAGCCGGAAGCCTTCGGGCGGGTGATCGTGGAGGCGCAGGCGATGGGCAAGCCGGTGATCGTCTCGGCCATCGGCGCCTATCAGGAAACCGTCGTCCCCGGCGAAACCGCCTGGGTGGTGCCGCCGGACGATCCCGACGCTCTTGCCCGTGCGCTGGACGAGGCGCTGTCGCTGACCCCGGAGCAGCGCGAGGCCATCGGCGCCCGCGCCATCGCCTTCGTCGCCGACCGCTACACCAAGGACCGCATGTGCGCCGACACGCTGGCGGTCTATGCGGAGTTGCTGCAACCACGCTGAGATCGGCCTGTCGATGCAATCCGATCGATGCGATCCGATCCTTACCCCTTCCATCAAACCGACCGGACACCATGGCCGACATCCGACAGATTTCCGGCATCGCCGAAGTCATCGACCAGTATGACGGGTTCATCCTGGACCTGTGGGGCGTGCTGCATGACGGCGAACGGCCCTATCCCGGCGTGCCCGACTGCCTGGACCGCATGCGCGCCGCCGGCAAGACGTTGTGCCTGCTGTCCAACGCGCCCCGCCGCACCACCGGCGTGATCGAAAAGCTGGACGGCATGGGGTTGGGGCGCGAGCGCTACCACCATGTCATGACCTCGGGCGAGGCGACCTACGAGGCGCTGCGCGACCGCGACGATCCCTGGCACGCGGCCCTCGGCCGCCGGCTCTACCACATCGGGCCGGAGCGGGACACCGACGTCTATGAAGGGCTCGGCTACCGGATCGCGGCGACTCCGGAGGAGGCCGATTTCGTCGTCAACACCGGCATCGTCACCTTCGGCGAGACGGTGGCGGATTATCAGCCGCAGCTGGACGCCTGCCTCGCCGCCGGCCTGCCGATGATCTGCGCCAACCCCGATCTGGTGGTGATGGTCGGGCCGATGCTGGTGATCTGCGCCGGCACGCTGGCCGCCCATTACGAGCAGATGGGCGGCGACGTGCGCCAGCACGGCAAGCCCCATGCCCCGGTCTACGAGCGCTGCTTCAAGCTGCTGGGAATCGCCGACAGCAGCCGCATCCTGGCGGTGGGCGACAGCCTGCGCACCGATGTCGCCGGCGCCAATGCCGCCGGGATCGACGTGGCGCTGGTCACCGCCGGCATCCATCAGGAGGAACTGGGGGGCGCCGCCTGGGGGGCCGCGGTCGATCCGGCCAATTTGCGCGCTCTGGCCGATGCGTCGGGGCACATGCCCACCTACGCGGTGCCCAGCCTGCGCTGGTAATTCGTCAAGACGGGAGCGCGCAGGCGTCCTGCCCGCGTTCCCGTCTCAATCCAGCGGAACGGCGTCGTCCATCGCCTTGCCGAGCAGGGGTGACTGGCCGTCTTCGGCAAAGCCGCGATTGCCGATCGCGGTGCGGTAATAGCTGACGATGAAGACGCGGATGGAGGCGGTCAGATTGGCCTCGCCCCGCCGCTCGTCGATCTGGGTGCAGATTTCGTTCAGCGTCAGCCTTTCACGCTCGCAGATTTCCTTCAGCGAGTCCCAGATGTAAGGCTCCATCCTCAGGCTGGTACGGCGACCGCTTACCTTGACATTGCGGCAGAGCAGCCCCGGTCCTTCCTTACCCCTGCTCGCGCCCGTTCCCCCCATCGGAAACCCCGTTCCCCATCCGTTGCGTGCCCCGATCTCTCGTTGCGGGCAATACATCCATTTGTGTGACCATATTGCAAGCGGCGTGTGCCGTCCAAGCTCAATTCGACCCATGGCTGCGGATCGGCGCGACAATCGAGCGCAGGCGGGTATTGCATCCAACCGCAGATCGGCAGATTGCGGGGAAAAGCCGCTTCCTTTGGCCTGTACCTTCGCTATACCAGTGCCGGACGGCGGAAGAAGGGGAAGGATCGGCGATGACGCGACCGGAGAACGGACGATTCACGGCCCGCATCGCAGCCGGGTTCGCCATGGGGCTCCTGGTCCCCTGGGCCCCCTGGGCCCCCTGGATCGCCCCGGCAACACCGAGCGCCTGGGCCGCCGATGCCACCGGGCCCGCCACAGCCGTTCCCGCCGAGACCATCCCGGACTCCCTTCTCCGCAGCCGGATCGAGGCGCTGCTGCCGGCTCCCTGGCGCATCGAAGCGCTGACCGTGGAGCCGCTGGCCGCCCCGCCGTCTCCGGAAACCGGAATGTCGGCGCGGGTGACCGCGACGGTGGTGCTCGGCGGCCCGACCTATCTGGTGGACAGCCGCGAGGGGCCGGTGACCTTCCTGCGTCCGGCGGCCGAAGCCGGGTTGACCAAGCGCTGGGTCGCGACGGCGCTCGCCAGCCACGGGCCCGGCGGCTGGACCGTCGCACTGACGCCGCAGAGCCCCGGCCTGCTCGACGGCATCGGCAAGCCGGCCGCCGAATTGCCCGGCCGCACGGTCGTTCTCGGCACGCCGGAAGCAAAGAGCCTGCGCGAGCAGTTGGATCGCGACGCGGCGCAGCGGCTGGCCGAGGATACCGAACGCCGCCGGCGGGAGGAGGAACGGCTGGCCCAGCAGACCGCCGCGGCCAAGGCCGAAGCCGCCCGCGCGGAAACCGAACGGCGGGCGGTCGAGGCGCGCATCGCCCAGGTCGCCGACCTGCGCGGCAAGCTGTCCGGTCCCGACCGCGCCGCGCGGCTGGCCGCCTTCGAAGCGGCGTTGGGCGGCAACGATCCGGCATTGCGCCAGACGGCGATGGACGTTGCGCTGCAGAGCCGCGATCCGGTGGTCGCCAATCTGGCGCTGAAGGACTGGATCGCCCGCCACCGCGCCGTTCCGGTCCAGCTCTACGCCACCAAGGAGGATCCCAGTTCCGAGGTGGTGGTGCAGAATCTGGGGCCGATGACGCTGGAGATCGACGGCTTCAGCCCGGTCAACGGCGCGCTGGCCGGCAAGCTGGGGGCGCCCGGCTACAGCATCGCCCGGCCGTCCAGCATCGTCGGCACCCTGGCGCAGACCGAACTGGCGGTGAACTCCTTCGGCTGCGCCCTGACGCTGCGGCTGGCCGAGCACCGGACGCTCGACGGGCTTCTGCGCTGCCAGACGCTGCCGACGCTGATCGCCCGCATCACGCTCGATTGAGGGGGGAGGCGATGGGCCGAGTGCGGCGGAACTCCACCCTGCGGTTCGCGGCGTCCGCCCTGCTGCTGAGCGCCTGCACGGCCGGCTCCCTGGCCGGCGCGCTGGCCGAAACGCCGGCCAATACGCCGGCCGACCGGCTGACCCCTGCCGCCGCCCCCATCGTCGCCCTCCCCCGGCTGACGCCGACGCAGCTCCTTTCCCCACCGCTGACCCCGGGCGTGGTCTGGGAGCATCCGCCGGAAGCGCCGGCCCCGCTGTCGCCACCGGATCCACGCCCCGCCCCGGCCGGGCCCACCGCCGGCCGGGCGCCGACACCGCCCGCCGTGGTGAAACCGCCCGACGCCAAACCCGCCGAAGCGCTACCGGCTGTCGCGCTTCCGCCCCTGCCGCCCGTGAAGCCGCCGATCAATCCGCCGGGCGACGTGGCGCTCCCGCCGCCCCCCGCAGCGACGGCTGAAAAGACGGTCGCCGAAAAGCCGATCACCCTGGAGCCGCCCGCAAAGCCAACCGCCAAACCGCCTGCGGCCGCTCCGGCGCGGCGCAGCGTGACGGCCACCGCCGGCATCTACCTGCGGGCGACACCGGACGCCGATGGCCGGGTCCTCGATACGGTGGAGAAGGGCGAGCAGGTGACGGCCTTCGGCCCGCCCGTCGACGGCTGGCAGCGGGTCGGGCGGGACGGGAAGCCGCAGGGCTACGTCGCCGGCGAATATCTGGCGGAAGCCGCCCCCAACCGCACCGCCACCACCGCCACCACGGCACCGCCCAAGCCCGGCCGCTATGCCAAGGCCGAGCCGGAAGACCGCGGCTGCGCCCTGCCCGACGACCTGTCGGAGCGGGCGCAGCGCCCCCGCCTGCCCGGCGGAACCGTCGCCCGGCTGCGCGCCGCCGGCAACCTGCGTGTCGCCCCGGTCTGCGACGCCAAGGTGCTGGACGTGCTGGACGCCGGCGAGCGCGTCACCGTGCTGGAGGCCGTCGGCGGCTGGTACAAGGTCGGGCGGAAGGGCAAGGCGCTGGGCTATGTCGGCGCCGCCCTGCTGGCGCCCCTCAGGCGCTGAACGGGCGAGACCGCGGAACCGGTACGAGGCTACCCGGAAGGACGCGGCCCGGCCCCCCGTGAAGGGGCTTGTTCGGCCGTGAAAAAGGATTCTACAACAAGGGGGAGGCCGAACTTTCGCGGACAAACGGAGCGCCCGACAAGCCCGCCCCGTCCGACGGTTCGACCACCCCCGCCGGCCATGCGGCGCCGGTCAGGCCGGGCGGGGGCGCGAAGCACGACCGGGACAAGGATCACCACGATGTCGACCCAACACAAACAAGCCATGGACGCGGTCCTGCAGGCCGCCGCGCACGACATCGTCGCCACCCTTCAGGAGCGGGACGTCGCCGACCGCCACAGCGAGGAAGGGGACCTCGTCGTCCTCGACGTCGCCATCCTGCACGCCTACCGCATCTTCATGCGCATCTGCGAGGAGAACGGCCTGGACGTCGACGCCGGCTATTTCGCCGACCTCGCCGCCGATCTGGCCGAGGAAGTATCGCAGGACCAGGACGACTACGAGGACTGACCCCAGGGGACTGTCCCTAGGACCTGAGATCGGGACGAGAATGCCCCCGCCCTTCCCCGCGCTGCATGGGAACGGCGGGGGCAAATCCTTTTTGTGAAAGCCCACATCCGTGCTCCATCCCACCCCAGACGTGGCGATCATCGGCGCCGGCCCCGCCGGGTTGATGGCGGCGGAGATCGCCGCGACCGCCGGCCTGCGGGTCGCCGTGTTCGACCACACGCCGACCCCGGCGCGCAAGCTGCTGCTGGCCGGGCGCGGCGGGCTGAACCTGACCCATTCCGAACCGCTCGACCGCTTCCTCCCCCGCTATGGCGCCGCCGAGCCGCTGTTCCGCCGCCTGCTGGCCGGCTTCTCGCCGGACGACCTGCGCGGCTGGGCCGCCGGGCTGGGCATCGAGACCTTCGTCGGCAGCAGCGGCCGCGTCTTCCCGGTGCAGATGAAGGCCTCCACCCTGGTCCGCGCCTGGCTGCGGCGGCTGGACGGGCTGGGCGTCACCCTGCACAGCCGCCACCGCTGGACCGGCTGGGACGACACCGGCGCTCTGGCCTTCCGCACTGGAGAGGACGTCGTCACCGTCGCCCCGCGCGCCACGCTGCTGGCGCTGGGCGGGGCGAGCTGGCCGCGCACCGGGTCGGACGGCGGCTGGGTCCCGCTGCTGGAGGGGTTGAGGGTGGAGGTGGCGCCACTGGTGCCGTCCAACATGGGCTTCGAGGTGCCCTGGTCCGATCACCTGCGCGACCGCTTCGCCGGCCAGCCGGTGAAGAGCGTCGGACTGTCTGCTGCCGGCCGCCGCCTGAAGGGCGAGTTCGTCATCACCGAGACCGGGATCGAGGGCGGCGCCGTCTACGCCCTGAGCGCCCCCTTGCGCGACGCCATCACCAAGGAGGGCTGGGCGACCCTGACGCTGGACCTGCTGCCGGACATGGCCGAGGCCGAGCTGGTCAAGCGCCTGCGCCGCCGCGGTGCCGAGTCGCTGTCCACCTTCCTGAAGAAGTCGCTGTCGCTGACCGGCCCGCGCGCCGCCCTGCTGCGCGAGTTCGCCCCAGCCGCCGACCTGACCGATCCGGTGGCGCTGGCCCGTCAGATCAAGGGGCTGTCGGTGGTGCTGACCGGCGTCCGCCCCATCGAGCGCGCGATCTCCAGCGCCGGCGGCGTCCGTTTGTCGGAACTGGACGACCGGCTGATGCTGACCCGCCGCCCCGGCCTGTTCCTGGCCGGCGAGATGCTGGACTGGGAGGCGCCGACCGGCGGCTATCTGCTGCAGGGCTGCTTCGCCATGGGCGTGGCGGCCGGCAAGGGGATGGTGGAGTGGCTGGGACGGCTGGCTCCCTCCCCCGAGTGAGACCGGCACCCCCCCCGCAATTTCGGATAGCGTCATCCTTTCGCCACGGTCGGGAGACAAATAATCGTCGGCCCGCCACCGGTCTTCCGGCGGCGCGGATGTAGGCGTATGAGGACCGAAGCGGGAACGTTTCCCGCACTCACCGCATCGACCCGATGGGGCTTCAGCGAGCGCGCCCGTGACCGCCGACCGACCCGACCACCAAAGGGACCAGAGGACGGGCCAGCTCTACGCCGGCCCCCGCCCGGTCCGCACCCGCGAAGCCCCGTCGCCGCTCGACCGGCTGACGGCGGGCGAGGTCGCCCGTACGCTGGCCGCCAAGGCGTTCGAGATCGCCCGCGACCGGCTGGCCACCCTTGGCCAGAGGCTCGGCCAGGGCAAGCCGCGCCGCAGGCAGCCGCCCCCCTCCGCCGCCCCACCGCCGACGCCCTACAAGCAGCCCCGCCGGCCGCGCCGCCGTGGCTTGCCATCCTTCACGCTGCCATCCTTCACTCTGCCAAGGATCTCCTTGCCCAAAATAAGAGCGTCCAAGCCGTCCGCCCCCCGATCCGGCGGTTCCCAGCCGCCGCAGCCGCCGTCTCCGCCCGCCGGTCGCCCCGGCCGGGCGCCGCAGCCACCCCGCAAGGGCAGCGGCTGGATGAAGCAGCTTGTCCAGTGGGGCCTCGTCGCCGCCATCTGGTGCGGCATCGGGCTTGGCGCGGTGCTGGCTTGGTTCGCGCTCGACCTGCCGGACATCTCCAAGGTGGCGCAGTTCGAACGCCGCGCCTCGATCACCGTCCTGGCCGCCGACGGCAGCGAGTTCGCCCGCTTCGGCGACCTGCAGGGCACGACGCTGAGCGTGAAGGATCTGCCGCCGCATCTGGTCGACGCCGTGCTGGCGATCGAGGACCGCCGCTTCTACAGCCATTTCGGCATCGACCCGCTGGGTCTGGCCCGCGCCGTCTATGTCAACTGGCGCTCCGGCCGGGCGGTGCAGGGCGGCTCCACCATCACCCAGCAGCTTGCCAAGAACCTGTTCCTGACGCCCGAGAAGTCGCTGAAACGCAAGATCCAGGAGGCGATGCTGGCGCTGTGGCTGGAGAGCCGCTTCACCAAGGACCAGATCCTCACCGCCTATCTGAACCGCGTCTATCTCGGCGCCGGCACCTTCGGGGTGGACGCCGCCGCCCGCACCTATTTCGGCAAGCCGGCGACCGAGGTCGACATCCGCGAATCGGCCGTCCTCGCCGGCCTGCTGAAGGCGCCGTCGCGCTACGCCCCCAGCTCCAACCCCGATGAGTCGGCGGAGCGGGCGCGGGTGGTAATGGCGGCGATGCTCGACGCCGGCTACCTCACCCAGGCGCAGTATGATGCCGCCCGCACCGCCAAGCCCTCGCCCAGGCGCAGGCCCGGCGGCGATGGCCGCTATTTCGCCGACTGGGTGACCGATCTGGTGCCGGGCTTCGCCGGTCCCGACCATGGCGACGTCATCGTCCGCACCACGCTGGACCTGCGGATGCAGCGCGCCGCCGAACAGCGGATGGAGGCTCTGCTCGCCGGCCCCGGTGCCGCCGCCAACGTCCGCCAGGGCGCGCTGGTCGCCATGAGCCCCGACGGCGCCGTGCGCGCGCTGGTCGGCGGCCGCGATTACGACAGCAGCGAGTTCAACCGCGCCACCCAGGCGCTGCGCCAGCCGGGCTCGGCCTTCAAGCCCTTCGTCTATCTGGCGGCGCTGGAAACCGGCTGGACCCCCGACAGCCTGATCGACGACGCCCCGGTCCAGCTCGGCAACTGGAGTCCCGGCAATTACGACGGCAAGTACCGTGGCAGCATCACGCTGGCCTCGGCGCTGGCCCATTCCTCCAACACCGCGACGGCGCGGCTGATCGACCGGGTCGGCACCGACCGGGTGCGGCGGATCGCGTCCGACCTCGGCATCTCCTCGCCGCTGACCCGCGACCTGTCGCTGGCGCTCGGCACCAGCGAGGTGACGCCGCTGGAGCTGGTGCGCGCCTATGCCGGCATCGCCAACCGCGGCGTCCCCGTCTGGGCCTATGCCATCACCGAGATCAAGAGCCGCGACGGCGCCGTGCTTTACCGGCGCCAGGGCGGCGGCGGCGCGCCGGTGGTCGACCCCGCCCACGCGGTTCAGCTCGCCCGGATGATGAGCGGCGTGCTCGACTACGGCACCGGCCGCAGCGCCCGGCTGAACCGCCCGGCGGCGGCCAAGTCCGGCACCACCCAGGACTATCACGACGCCTGGTTCGTCGGCTTCACCGCCGATCTGGTCGCCGGTGTCTGGCTCGGCAACGACAACAACGACGCCATGAAGAAGGTCACCGGCGGCACCCTGCCGGCCAAGCTGTGGCGCGAGTTCATGTTGGACGCCCATGCCGGCAAGCCCGCCCGCCCGCTCCCCGGCCTGGACGGCGCCCCCGCCTGGACCCCGCCGCCGGGAAGCGCGATGCCGAACGGCGTCCCGATGGCCTCGGCCGACGCGTCGCCCGGCGGCGCCATCGGCTCGCTGATCGAAAAGATCGCCGGCAGCTCCGGCGCCGCGCCGAAGGTGCAGCACGACTACAGCAACAGCGGGGTGCGGTAGGGGGAGTGTCGGGTGCCCCCTCCCCATCCCTCCCCCGCTTCGCGGGAGAGGGGGCAGTACGCTTGCGGAGGTCACACAAAGGAGCGGCGGAGTTCCCTCTCCCGCGAAGCGGGGGAGGGTTAGGGAGGGGGCCCCCACATCCACCACCCCACCCCCAGGTTCCCCCCACCGCCCCGACCCTGCTATACCTCCCCCCGACTTTCCCCACGGCGGATGACACATGCAGGCGGACGATGGACTGGACGGAGCGGAACTGCTGGCGGAGGCCGCGCCCCCGCCGGCTGCCGACACCCCAACTCCGCTCGCCGCTCCGCCCGCCCGCCCCCGCGACGCCCTCAACCCGCTGCTCAGCGTCGCAGCCCCGGTGCTGGCGCTCGCCACCTCCTTGCGCGACCGCGCCCTGACCGACCCGCCGCGCGCCGCCGCCGCCGCGGCGCTGGAGCGGTTCGACCGCGCCGCCGCCGGCGCCGGCCTCGACCCCGACGACATCCGCGCCGCCCGCATCGCGCTGGCCGCCACGCTGGACGACGTCGCCCGCGCCGCCGGCCATGGCGGGGCGGCGGTGGCCGAGCCCGGTGCCGGAGTGCGCTTCTTCGACCTGCTCGACGGCATGCTGTGCGATCCGCGCCGCCACCGCCATGCGCTGGAGCTGTTCTACGCCTGCCTGTCGCTCGGCTTCGAAGGCCGCTTCCGCGACAAGCCCGGCGGCGCCCACGACCTCGCCCGCCTGCGTGACGAGCTGTACCGCATCCTGCGCCGCGCCCGCGGCGACGTGCCGGCGGAGCTGTCTCCCGCCTGGACCGGGGTGGCGGAGCCGTTCCGGCCTATCGGCAACCGGCTGGGCGGCGGCTTGCCCGGCTGGCTCATCTGGGCGGCGGTGGCGCTGGGCCTGTCCGGCCTCTATGTCCATCTCGCCGGCACCCTCGACCGGCAAGCGGAGCCGGTGGCCGCCCGCATCGCCGCCTTGCTGCCCGACCGGCCGATCGAGATCGCCCGGCTGGTCCCGCCGCCGCCGCCCACCGCCGGCCCGGCGCTGATCGCCCGCATTACCGGCCAACTCGCCCCGGAGATCCGCACCGGCTCCGTCGAGGTGCTGGCGGGGGAGGATGGCGCCCTGGTCGTCCGTATTCCGGCCGCCGCCATGTTCGCCACCGGCAGCGACGCGGTGAAGGCCCGCCACCGCGCCATCGTCGAGCGGGTGGGCCAGACCCTGGCGACCGAGTCCGGCGGCGTCCTGGTGGTCGCCCACACCGACGACCAGACCCCGCCGGCCGGCCGCCTCGCCACCGCGCAATCCCTGACCGACGCCCGCGCCGAAGCCGTGCGCAAGCTGCTGGAGCACACGATCGCCCCCGCCCGCCTGTCGGCCGAGGGCCATGGCGACCAGGAGCCGGTCGCGCTGAACGACACGCCCGCCGGGCGCGACGCCAACCGGCGGATTGACATCCGCCTCTATCCGCAATAGGGCGCCCGCCATGGCCGATCCCCGTCCCAAGAAGGCTGGCGCCACTCCGGCGAAGAAGGCGGCGAAGAAGACTGTGACGAAGATGACGGGCAGGCGCCGCAAGCCCGCCGCCACTCCCTCTCCCCACCGCTCCGCCCGCGCCCGCTGGGCGACCTCGCTGGCGGGCGCGCTGGCGCTGGGGCTGGCCGGCTGGCTGCTGCTGCCGCGTCTGGCCGCCGCCTACGCCCCCCACCTGCTGCCGACCATCCAGGCCGACTGGAGCGTCCGCCTGCTGCCGCTGGTCCTGGCGCTGGCGGTGTGGATCGCCGTCAACCGCCGCATCGACGGCCGCGAGCGCGCCGCCAACGCCCGCCTGCTGGAGGCGCTGGCCGCCGGCCGCGACCCGGAACTGAAGGCCTCGCTGGAGGAGATCGGCGTGGTGCGCAAGCGCCTCGACGCCGTGCTGGCCCAGCTGCGCAAGCGGCGGGGCGGGCGCTATCTCTACCAGCTGCCCTGGTATCTGGTGATCGGCGCCCCCGGTTCGGGCAAGACCACCGCGCTGGCCAACACCGGCCTCGCCACCCCGCTGCTCAACGGCACCGTCACCGGGCCGCTGGCCGGTCTGGCCGGCACCCGCAACTGCGACTGGTGGTTCACCGACCGCGCCGTGCTGATCGACACCGCCGGCCGCTACACCACCCAGGACAGCCGGCGCGCGGTGGACGGCCGGGTGTGGTCCGGCCTGCTCGACCTCTTGAAGGAGCATCGCCCGCGCCAGCCCGCCAACGGCGTCCTGCTGACCGTCAGCATTCCCGAGCTGACCGGCTGGACCGATGCCGAGCGCCGCAATCACGCCATCCTGATCCGCCAGCGCCTGAACGAGCTGCGGGTGCAGCTGGGCGTCCGGCTGCCGGTCTATCTGCTGCTGACCAAGGCCGACCTGCTCGACGGCTTCGCCACCTTCTTCGATCCGCTGGACCGCGAGGCGCGCAGCCAGATCTGGGGCCTGACCCTGCCGGCCGCCGAACCGGAAAGCGGTCCACTTTCCGCCTTCCGCGATCTCTATGCCGGTCTGGTGCGGCGGCTGGACGAGCGGCTGCTCGACCGGCTGCACCAGGAGCCCGACATCCGCCGCCGCAGCGACGCCTTCTCCCTGCCGCTGCGGGTGGCGGAGCTGGAGCCGGCGCTGGCCGACATCGTCGACACCGTCTTCGGCTCCGAACAGGGCGAGGAGACGCCGCGCCTGCGCGGCCTCTACCTGACCAGCGCCACCCAGACCGGCGGCCCGCTCGGCCTGCTGGAGCCGGAGGCCGACGGCCCGGCCTCCACCTATTTCCTCGACCGGCTGCTGCCCGACATCGTCTTTCCGGAGGCCAATCTCGCCCAGGTCGACCGCGTGGTGGAGCGCACCCGCCGCCGCCGCAACGCCCTGTCCGCCGCCGCCGCCCTGCTGCTGGGTGCCGTCCTTGGCGGCTGGTGGCTGGTCAGCGCGCGGGGCAACGCCGCCCTGCTCGACCGCGCCGACGCCGGGGCCGCGGCGGTGGAGGCGGCGCTGCGCCCGCTCGACACGCCGCCGCGCGCGCTGACGCGGGTGGACGATGCCGACCCGGCGGCGATCCTGCCGGCGCTGGACGCCCTGCGCGCCCTGCCACACGCCTTCGAGGATGCTCAAAGTTGGGCCGATCCGGCGCTTGCCGGCGGCCTCTACCAGGGCGCCCGCATCGCCGTCCCGGCGCGGGAGGCCTACAGCCGCGCCCTGCGCAGCCAGTTCCTCGCCCGCATCGCCCTGCGGCTGGAGGAGCGGCTGCGCGCCGACTGGGCCTTGCCCGACCAGCTGCGCCGGACCCTGCGCCTTTACCGCATGGTCGGCGGGGCCGAACCGATGGATGCCGGCGCCCTGGCGGAATGGCTGGCGCTCGACTGGCAGCGCACGCTTCCCGGCCCTGCCAACGAGACGGCGCGCCGCGCCCTCGGCGACCATCTGGCCGCGCTGTTCGCCGTCGGCTTCGCCCCGGTCCCGCCCGACGAGGCACTGGTCGCCCGCGTCGAGGAGGTGCTCGCCGAATCGCAGACGCCCCCACAGTCAGCCCAGCCCAGCCGGGCCGCCCTGCCATGATGGGATCCTTCGGCACGCCGCGCGGCCTTGCCGCCGGGGTGGGCGCCGATCCGGTGATGGGCTTCCACGGCAAGGTCCCGGTGCGCGGCGATTTCGTCGGCCTCGGTCTGCCGCCGGCCGTGCTCGGCCCATGGGACCACTGGCTGTCGGCGGCGCTGGGCGAGGCCGCCAGCCAGCTCGGCGCCGAGTGGGAGTCGCTGTTCGCCCAGGCCCCGGTCTGGCGCTTCGCCCTGTCGGCCGGCCTGTGCGGCGCCACCCCGCTGATCGGCGTGTGGATGTCCAGCGCCGACCGCGTCGGCCGTCCCTATCCCTTCACCATCGCCGCCGGCCTGCCCGCCGGCTTCGACATCGCCGACGCCCCCGCCGCCTGCGCCGCGTGGCTGAGCCGGGCCGAGGCGCTGGCCGCCGATGCCTGCCGCGCCGGTGCCGATGTCGAGGGACTGCCGGCCCGCCTCGCCATCCTCGGCCGTCCCGAGCCGGAGCGCGTCGGCGCCGCCACCCGCGCCTTGCTCGGCCGCCTGTCCGGTCCCTTGCCCGCGGATGCCAGCCTGTGGTGGACCCGCGGCGCCGGCCGCATCGCGCCGTCCCTGCTGTCCTGCCCCGGCCTCCCCGCCGCCCCCCGCCCGACCGCCTTCCTCGACGGCGCCTGGACCCGCTGGGGCTGGGAGAACACCGGGGAGGAGTAGGGGGAACACAGAGGGCGGCCAGCCCCCCTGCGATGGCATTGCCCCCCACCCCATGCTATCCTTCCCACTGCCGCCCCGCCGCCGCGAGCGGTCCGGCACAGGCGAAACCCCCGTCACCGCTCGCAAGGGCGGAGCCGTTGTTTTCCCTGGGATCTTTGACATCGTTCAGAATGAAAACGGACCCAAAAACCTGACCGAGCCGACAGAGTCCCTCACCGCTCGATTCCAGGGCGAATCGCTGTGGACTTTGAACGGTTTGAGGGCGGGGCTGTAATCCGGAGCGGAAATGCTCCGGCCTCATTGAAGCAACGACGGATCGGCCGCACGTGCCGCCTGAATGTCGGTAATCCGGAGCGGAAATGCTCCGGCCTCATTGAAGCCCTGAAACGTGTTGCCAAGCGATGGCAGCGCGCCAGAGTAATCCGGAGCGGAAATGCTCCGGCCTCATTGAAGCCAGATGCGCTCGCCGCCGGCCAGCCGCACCAGCTCAGGCGTATTCCGGAGCAAAACACTCCGGCCTCATTGAAGCACGAGGCAGAGAACCTCTGACGCTGCTCCGTAGAGCCAGTACCCCGGAGCCGAAACGCTCCGGCCTCATTGAGTCATCTCGTTGTGGTAATCGCTGATGCCGAACAGCCCATCGCCCCCGGCATTACGGCCCCATAACCTCTTGCCTTGCCGGCCGCCGGGCGAGCGGCGCTGCAACACCGCCCAGCCGCTCCGCTGTTCCATCTGTTGCGCCATCGCCGGGCTCCGACGGCGGCCCGGCCACAGGCGGGCGACGAAAATCTCGTGCATCGCCAATGGCTTGGCGCCGGCCTGCAGCGCCGCTCTCCACCCCGTCGCCCGCTCCGTTGAGCGGATGAACAGGGTGCCGGAGTCTGTTTCACGCTGTTCCAACCCGCGACACCCGCCCGCCGCGTCCTGTCGCAGCGGGCGGGTGTCCGGCCAGGCGTTACCGCACCTCCGCCATCTCGCGGTCGAAGCGGGCCAGCGCCTCTTCCAGCCCCCATTGCACCCGCGCCTTCTCGCTGCGCTCCGTCACCGCGCGGCAGGCGTCCTCGCGGATCGGCGGCGTGCAGCCGGGAGCCGACCACAGGCTGTCGCCGGGCAGGAAGCTGTGCTCCAGGCTGGCGCGCGCCAGCCCGACCAGATCGGCATAGCCCAGCCCGAACTCCTTGACCGCGCGCTGCAGCTCGTTGGTCAGGTCGATCCTGCTGACGCCTTCATCGTCGGTGGACAGCACCACCGGCACGCCTGCGGCGCGATAGACCGGCAGCGGGTGGTTCCGGCCGCTGACGCCCAGGATCTTGTCGTTGCTGGTCAGGTTGATCTCCACCGCCACCTTGCGCCCGGCCATCGTCCGCAGCAGGCCCTGGGGATCCTCCTCATACATCACGTCGACGCCATGGCCGATGCGCTTGGCCCCGGCAATCTCCACCGCCTTGCGGATGTGGTCGCGCAGCCGCTCCGGCGGGACGAGGCCAAGCGTCAGCTCCCCGGCATGCAACGCGATGTTGGTGCCGGGATGGCGCCGTACCGCCTCCGCCACCATGCGCATGTGCAGGTCGTAGTCGTTCAGCGCCACCGGATTGTCCTCCGGCGCCACGAAGTTCAGGCCAACGATTCGCGGCTCCTGCGCTTCCAGCAGGGCGTTGAACAGGGTGGTGGCGAAGACCGGCCCCGACGCCTGCGTGCGCGCCACCTGCTGGAGGTAGCGCACCGACACCGCGCAGCCCGGACGCGCCGCCGGCGTGCCGCAACCCAGGACGGAGCGCATCCGCGCCTCGGCTGCGTCGATCTCCTGCCGCGCCGGGGCGACCAGCGCCGGCAGGCCGGCGGCGATCAGCCGGTCGCCAGTGCCCGTCAGGTCGGCCGCCGCCTGCGGGGTCCAGGGGAATGCCTTGCCGATGGCGACGGCCGGGCCGGTGCCGAAGGACACCATCAGCTCGACATGGCGCTCACCCTGGCGGCCGGCGCGGTCCACCACCTCGGCCAGCAGATCGCCGGTGGAGGAGGGGGTCGAGGAGGCAGCGGCACGGAACCGCCCGAAGGTGGCGAAGAACTGGTCGTGCAGGCTGTAGCCGGAGACCGGCAGCGCGTCGCGTGTCGACAGCGCGTCCAGCGCCACCGGATACAGCACGCTGTCGGCGGTCACCGCCGCGGCACCCGGCCGCCCGGCCTTGGCGTCGCAGGGCGCCTGCGCCGTCGGCGCCACCAGCGTGTTGGCCTTGACGTCGAAGCACAGCCCGGCATCCGCCGCCATCCGCATGTAGCTCTCGGCATAGACCGCACCGGTCAGGTGGCTGTGCAGGTCCGCCCCCTTGGGCATGCGGTAGAGGAACGCGCGCAGTTCCGGCGGGCTGGTCCGCACCGCCTCGAACCGCCGCGCCGCCGCCGTCCCCGCGGCATCGCCCCCTGCGGCGCCGCCCATTTCCGCCGTGGCGCAGCCCGCCAGCAGCAGAGTCGCCGCCAGCGCACCCTTCACGCCGCCCTTCACGCGCCCGATCATTCCCGTGTCCGACATGCACCCAACTCCTTATTCTCCTTTTGCGGGTATGCATGCCGTGATAATCGCGTGTGCGCAATGACCCAGCCCGGTGGACGGTTGCGGATCGAAAGGCTGTAGCGGGGCGGCAATTCCCGGTATGGTGCGGCGATCTTTTCGTGTTCCCGTCGACCCTGGAGCCGCCGCGATGACCGACACCCCCGCCCCGACCCTGCTCGACGCGGCCAAGCGTTTCCGCAGCAACGATCTGGCGGGGGCGGAACAGGACTGCCGGGCGATCCTGGCGACGGATCCGCACAATGCCCAGGCGCTGCATCTGCTGGGGCTGGTCGCCGCCCACACCGATCATCCGGAAAACGCGCTGGCCCTGTTCGCCCAGGCCATCGCGGAGAACGGCAACGACCCGTCCTTCCACAACAGCCGCGGCAGCCTGCTCTTCCAGCAGGCCCGCCCGGCGGAGGCGGAGGAGTCGTTCCGCGCCGGCCTCGCCATCAACCCGCGCCTGCCCGAACTGCACGGCAACCTCGGCAACGCGCTGAAGGCGCAAAGCCGGCTGGAGGAGGCGGCGGACTGCTTCCGCACCGCGCTCGACCTGCGGGCGCAAGCGCCGGAGATGCACCATTTCCTCGCCGCCACCCTGCGCGAGCTGGGCGATCTGGAAGAGGCGGAACGGCATTTCCGCACCGCGCTGGAGCAGGCCCCCGACTATCTCGACGTCCATTACAGCCTGGCGGAGCTTCTCTCCACCCGCGGCCGGCTGGCGGAGGCCGAGGCGGAGTTCCGCACCGTGCTCGCCGCCGCCCCGCGCTTCGTCCCCGCCCAGGTCGGCCTCGCCCATGTGCTGCAGAGCCTGGACCGCGCGGCCGAGGCCATCGAGGTGATCGAGGCGGCGCGCGAACAGGCGCCCGACCACCCGATGGTGAAGTTCACCCGCCGGCTGATCTATTCGAACGCGGTGCCCGGCTGGCACCTGCCGATGATCAACGATTTCGAGCGGAACGAGGCCTACAAGCAGTCGCTGGAACGGGCGGTGAAGCCCGATTCGCTGGTGCTGGAGATCGGCACCGGCTCCGGCATCGTCGCCATGATGGCGGCCCGCGCCGGCGCCAAGAAGGTGGTGACCTGCGAGGTCAACCCGATCCTTGCCCGCGTCGCCAAGGAAACCGTGGCGCGCAACGGCTTTGCCGGCCGCATCGACGTGGTGCCGCGCCTGTCCACCCAGCTGACGGTGGGCGACGGCGGCGACCTGCCGGAGAAGGCCGACGTCTTCGTCTCCGAACTCATCAACATCGGTATGCTGGCCCCGCGCATGCTGTCGGTGTTGCAGCACGCCCGCACCCATCTGGTGAAGCCGGGCGGCGCCATCATCCCGCGCGCCTCCACCGTCTACGCCATGCTGGTGGAGACGCCGGAGCTGGCCCGCATCAATCCGGTGGAGACCATCGACGGTTTCGACATGGGCAGCTTCGACGTCTTCCGCTCCCCCGGCTATCAGCAGATCGACCTCGGCGCCGACGCCCACACCCCGCTGTCCAAGCCCTTCACCGCGCTGGACTTCGACTTCACCCGCAACATGCCGGAGGAGGGCGAGCGGGTGATCGACGTGACCATCGTCACCGCCGGCACCTGCCACGGCGTCGCCTTCTGGTTCGACCTCTTCATGGACGACGAGGTGGTCTACAAGTCGGAAAGCCGCGCCCGCACCAACCACTGGAAGCAGGCGATGACCTTCCTGGAAAAGCCGATCGCGCTGTCGGCCGGCGACCGCCTGCGCATCATCGCCCGCTACGACAACAACCAGATCTCCTTCGGGGTGGACGGGCTGGCGGGGGGCAAGCAGGGGTAAGCGGGCGTGACCGAAGCCACCCCTTCCCGCCGCGCCATCGCCTCCTGGTGTCTCTACGACTGGGCGAATTCGGCCTATAACACCATCATCACCACCTTCGTCTTCGCGGTCTATTTCGCCCGCGGCGTCGTCGGCGATCCCGTCGAGGGCACGGCGCGGTGGAGTGCCGCCATGACCGTGGCCGGCGTCGCCATCGCGGCGCTCAGCCCGCTGCTGGGCGCCATCGCCGACCGGGCCGGGCGGCGCAAGCCGTGGATGGCGCTGTTCACGCTGGTCACCGTCCTGTTCACCGCCGCCCTCTGGTGGGTGCGTCCCGATCCGGCCGACGCCGCCTTCGCGCTCGCCTGCGTGGTCATCGCCACCGTGGCGTTCGAGTTGGCCAACGTCTTCTACAATGCCACCCTGCCGGGGCTGGTGCCGGAGCGGCTGTTCGGCCGGGTGTCGGGCTGGGGCTGGGGCATCGGCTATTTCGGCGGGCTGGCCTGCCTCGTCCTGGCGCTGGTCGGCTTCGTCAAGGCGCCGGCCCCGCTGTTCGGCCTGTTCGGGATGGAGTGGGCCGACTGGGGGCCGCAGGCCAATGTCCGCGCCACCGCTCTGCTGGCCGCCGCCTGGTACGGGCTGTTCGCGCTGCCCTATTTCCTGTGGGTGCCCGACGAGCCGTCCACCGGCCACGGTCTGCTGCGGGCGGCGCGCGAGGGGGTGGCGACGCTGGTCGCCACGCTGCGTCAGGTCCGGCGTTACCGCGAGGTGGCGCGTTTCCTGGTCGCCAGCGCCTTCTACCGCGACGGCATCAACACCATCACCATGTTCGGCGGCATCTTCGCCGCCGGCACCTTCGGCATGAGCTTCGAGGAGATCCTGGTCTTCGCCATCGCGCTCAACGTGGTGGCGGGGGCCGGGGCCATCGGCTTCGCCTGGATGGACGACTGGCTGGGTGCCAAGCCGGTGATCCTGATCGCCCTGGCCGGCATGGGTTTGTGCGGCCTGCCGCTGCTGCTGGCGACCGACCGGCTGTGGTTCTGGGTCTTCGCGCTGGGGCTGGGGCTGTTCTTCGGACCGGCGCAGGCGGCCGGACGGTCGATGATGGCGCGGCTGGCCCCGCCCGGCATGTCGGGCGAGATGTTCGGGCTCTATGGCCTGACCGGCCGCTTCGTCGGTTTCTTCGGGCCGCTGCTGTTCGGGCTGGCGACCCAGGCCTTCGACAGCCAGCGCGCCGGCATGGCGACGGTTCTGGCTTTCTTCGTCATCGGCTTCGGGCTTATGCTGGCCGTTCGCGAACCGGCCCGTTAGAAAAAGGGCCGCGTCAAAGCGCCGCACGTGAGACCATTCGAGGGCAGAGCTGTTACCTTCGTTTTTGCTGCGACGCACAAATGTCGAAGCCGAGGGGCACGGACCATGCTGCACATAAAAGACATCGAAGCCTTCGCCCGCATCAACGAGGCGCTGAACGACGAACCGGCCGAGACCGGGCAGACCGACCACGACACCGCCGCCGCTGCTCCCACTCATCCGGCGCTGGTGATGGCGATGCTGGCGACCGGCCGCCTTCCGCTGTCGGCGCTGTCGTCCTCCGGGCGGAAGACCGCCGACCCGCTGCCGCCCTGGGGCAAGAGCCGGTCCTGACGACATTCCCTCCGTGCGGGAAGCCGCGGAGATGGTGGGCAAGATCGACACGGATTTCACGGATGTGGCGTCCCTGAGCCTCAGCATTCGGGGCAAGCCGGCGCGTCCGCAAGATCAAAAAATCCGTGTCTAAATCCGTGACATCCGTGGAAATGTTGCCCCGGACGCCGCGACCTCCCCAGGCCCCCTGTTCCATCCCCCGCCCCTCACAGCAGCGACAGCTGATCCCCCGCGGCCGGCGGCACCCGGAAGCGGCTGCAGTCGAGCTGCCAGCTCCGATCGCCCAGCCCATGCTTGCGGCAGGCCAGCTTAAAGCGATGGCGCAGCAACTCGGCATAAGGGCCGGTGCCCTTCATCCGCGTGCCGAATCCGGAGCGGTAGAGCGCGCCGTCGCGGCTCTGCCGCATCAGGCTCAGCACGCGGTCGGCGCGGTTGGGCGCGTGGACGCGCAGCCATTCCTCGAACAGACCGGCGATCTCCAGCGGCAGGCGCAACAGGATATAGCTGGCGGCGCTCGCCCCGGCGCCGGACGCCGCCTCCAGGATCGCCTCCAGCTCATGGTCGTTCAGGGCCGGGATCATCGGGCTGGCGAGGACCGCCACCGGCACACCGGCCTCCGACAGAGCGCGGATAGCCTCCAGCCGGCGCGGCGGCGTGCTGGCCCGCGGCTCCATCACGCGGGCGAGGTCTCGGTCCAGCGTGGTGACGGAGAGCGCGACCGACGCCAGCCCTTCCGCCGCCATCGGCGCCAGGATGTCCAGATCGCGCAGCACCAGCGCCGATTTGGTGATGATGCTGACCGGCTGCTTGAAGTCGCGGCAGACCTCCAGCACCCGCCGGGTGATGCCCTCCGTCCGTTCGATGGGCTGGTAGGGATCGGTGTTGGCCCCCAGCGCCAGCGGCCGGCAGTCATAGGATTTCGCCCGCAGCTCCTTCGCCAGCAACTCCGCCGCGTTGCGCTTGGCGAACAGCTTGGTCTCGAAATCCAATCCGGGCGACAGGCCGAGATAGGCATGGGTCGGCCGGGCGAAGCAGTAGATGCAGGCGTGCTCGCACCCCTGATACGGATTCACCGACCGGTCAAAGGGGATGTCGGGCGACTGGTTGCTGGTGATGATCGACTTGGCCGATGCCGGCGAGACGGTGGTGCGGACCGGATCGGACAGCGCCTCGTTCCCGCCCTCGGCATAGCCGGTCCAGCCGTCGTCGGTGAGGACGCGGGTCTCGCGCTCGAACCGCCCGGTGGCGTTGCTGACCGCGCCGCGGCCCTTGATCGGGGATCGCCGTATCTCGTCCATGCCCGCAGCTTAGCCGCGGCAGACAAGAACGTAAAGCGAACAGAAAGGGGTGCGGCCGGTCTTTCGATCACCGGTCTTTCCATCACCCTACCCAACAAACATAAAGATATCTTTATGCTTGCATGGTTCCGATACCGCTGATACACCCTTGGCAAATTACAGCGGCAAGGCCGGGGATTCGAACCGGCCGGCCCGAATCACCACTGCCCACCAGGAGTCATCCCTCATGGCCGCCGAATTCACGGACTACAAGGTCAAGGACATCAGCCTCGCGAACTGGGGCCGCAAGGAGATCACCATCGCCGAGACCGAGATGCCGGGCCTGATGGCCCTGCGGTCGGAATTCGGCGACTCCAAGCCGCTGGCCGGTGCCCGCATCGTCGGCTGCCTGCACATGACCATCCAGACCGCCGTGCTGATCGAGACGCTGACCGCGCTCGGCGCCACCGTGCGCTGGTCGTCCTGCAACATCTTCTCGACCCAGGACCAGGCCGCCGCCGCCATCGCCGCCGCCGGCATCCCGGTCTTCGCCTGGAAGGGCGAGACGGAGGAGGAGTTCTGGTGGTGCATCGAGCAGACCCTGCGCGGTCCGGACGGCTGGACCCCGAACATGATCCTCGACGATGGCGGCGACGTCACCCAGATCATGCACGACAAGTATCCGGAGATGCTGAACGACGTCCGCGGCCTGTCGGAAGAGACCACCACCGGCGTCCACCGTCTCTATGAGATGATGAAGAAGGGCACGCTGAAGGTTCCGGCCATCAACGTGAACGACAGCGTCACCAAGTCGAAGTTCGACAACCTCTATGGCTGCCGCGAGTCGCTGGTCGACGGCATCAAGCGCGCCACCGACGTCATGGTCGCCGGCAAGGTCGCCGTGGTCGCCGGCTATGGCGACGTGGGCAAGGGCTCGGCCGCCTCGCTGCGTTCGCAGGGCGCCCGCGTCATGGTGACGGAGATCGACCCGATCAACGCGCTCCAGGCCGCGATGGAAGGCTATCAGGTCATCACCATGGACGAGGCCGCTCCGCTGGGCGACATCTTCGTCACGGCGACCGGCAACGTCGACGTCATCACGCTCGACCACATGCGGGCCATGAAGGACCGCGCCATCGTCTGCAACATCGGCCACTTCGACAGCGAGATCCAGATCGACGCCCTGCGCAATCTGGTCTGGGAAGAGGTCAAGCCGCAGGTCGACGAGGTCGTGTTCCCCGACGGCAAGCGCCTGATCGTCCTGGCCCAGGGCCGTCTGGTCAACCTGGGCTGCGCCACCGGCCACCCCAGCTTCGTGATGAGCGCCAGCTTCACCAACCAGGTGCTGGCCCAGATCGAGCTGTGGACCAACGCCGCCAACTACGAGAACAAGGTCTACGTCCTGCCCAAGCACCTGGACGAGAAGGTGGCCCGCCTGCATCTGGAAAAGATCGGCGCCAAGCTGACCGTCCTCAGCGACAAGCAGGCCGAATACATCGGCGTCAACGCCGCCGGCCCGTACAAGCCGGACCACTACCGCTACTAAGCGGTTGCTGGTTGATTGAGAAAGAAGGGCCGTCCCGTCGGGGCGGCCCTTTTTCTTTGCGTTACCTGGGAGATCAGAGTGGCAGCGTCACCGTCGCGCGCAACCCGCCCTCGTCGCGGTTCGCCAGGGTCACGTCGCCACCATGGCCGCGGATGATGCTACGGGCGGTCGACAGGCCCAGGCCGACGCCGCCGGTATCGCGGGAGCGGGAGCGCTCCAACCGGTAGAAGGGGGCGAAGACCTTCTCGAACTCCGCTTCCGGGATACCGGGGCCGTCATCGTCGATGTGGATGAGCGCTTGAGCGTTGGCGCCGTCGGCGCCGGTCTCCAGCCGGACGGTGAAGCCGCCGCCATACTTGATGGCGTTGTCCATCAGGTTGGCCAGCGCCCGGCGCAGCGCCACCGGGCGGCCTTCCGCCACCACATGGGCCGGGCCGTCGTAGAGGGCGCGGTGGCCGGCATCGACACGGTCGTCGCACAGGCTCTGCAGCAGGTCGGCGAGGTCGAAGCGGCCGCGCGGCTCGCGCTGGGCGTCGTCGCGGGCAAAGGCCAGCGTGGCGGAGATCATCGCCTCCATCTCGTCCAGGTCGGCCAGCATCCGCCGCTGCATCTCCGGATCGTCGACCAGCTCGGCGCGGAGGCGTAGGCGGGTGATCGGCGTGCGCAGGTCGTGGCTGATCGCCGCCAGCATCTGGGTGCGGTCGGCGACGAAGCGGGCGAGCCGCGCCTGCATCCGGTTGAAGGCGCGGGTGGCGGCGCGCAGCTCGCGCGGCCCCTCCTCCGGCAGGGGATCGGCCTGACCGTCGACGCTTAGCCGTTCGGCGGCGGCGGCGAAGCCGGCCAGCGGCGCCGTCACCCGGCGGGCGGCCAGCAGCGACACCAGCAGGATCACCGCGGCGATCGCGCCCATCCACAGCAGGAAGCGGACGATGCCGAAGGGACCGGCCAGCGGATCGCCGCCGGTGAAGCTGAGCCACGACCCGTCGCCGAGCCGCACCGACAGCCGGACATGCGGCCCCCAGCGCCGCGGCTCGTCGCCGCCCATGAAAGGGGGATGCGAATGGTCATTGCCACGGACCTCGCCACGGGGCGGGCGCTGGACCTCGACCAGGATGTTGCGGTCGGCGGTGTCAAGGGACTCGCCCAGCCGGCGCTTCAGTCCCTCGAACCGACCGCTGGAAACGGCGTCGGGTGACAGCGGCGGCGGGCGGTCGGGGCGCCATTCGACGCGCAGGACCGGATCGTCAATGGCGCGCACCACCCGCTCGCGGCCCGGCGGCGGCGTGCTCTCCACCAACTGGACGATGGCGGTGATGCGCTGGATCAGCACGTTGGGGCCGTGGATCGGCGGCCCCTCGCTGCGGTCGGTCAGGTAAACCAGCGCGCTGATCGCCTGAGTCAGCAGCAGCGCCAGCACCACCGTCAGGGCGATGCGCGCGGCGAGGCTGTCCGGGAAGCCGAGACGCAGGCGGCGCAGGCTGCGACGGCGGGCTAGCCGGGATTTCGCCGTCATCTCTTCCGGCTGCGCGGTCACGATGCCGATCCGCCGCTGGTGACGGTCGGGGTGAAGAGATAGCCGCCGCCGCGCACCGTCTTGATCAGCGCCGGCTCTGCCGGATCGGGTTCGATCTTGCGGCGCAGCCGGCTGACCTGCACATCGATGGAGCGGTCGAAGGGCACGGCCGAGCGGCCGCGCGCCAGATCGAGAAGCTGGTCGCGGGTCAGCACCCGCTGCGGATGCTCGACGAAGGCGACCAGCAGGTCGTACTCCCCGGCCGACAGCTGGACCAGCACGCCGTCGGGCGAGCGCAGTTCCCGCTTGGTCAGGTCGAGCGACCAGCCTTCGAAGCGCAGCACCGTGCCGGCCGCCGCCGGGGCGCCCGCCACCGGCGGGGCGGAGACGCGGCGCAGCACCGCCTTGATGCGGGCCAGCAGCTCGCGCGGGCTGAAAGGCTTCGCCAGGTAGTCGTCGGCGCCCATCTCCAGCCCGACGATGCGGTCGGTCTCCTCCCCCATGGCGGTCAGCATGATGACGGGGGTCTGCGCCGTCTGCGGCGTGGCGCGCAGCCGGCGGCAGAGCGACAGCCCGTCCTCCCCCGGCAGCATCAGGTCGAGGACGATCAGGTCGACGCGGGCGCCGTCGAGCGTGCGCATCATCTCCGCCCCGTCCCTGACCCCGGTGACCCGGAAGCCGTGCTTGGTCAGGAACTGGGCGACGAGGGAGCGGATTTCGCGGTCGTCGTCGACGACGAGGAGGTGGGGCGTGCGGTCCATGGCCCCATGATCGGGCGAGGCGCGTCGGGGGTGAAGGGGAAATATGTAACGCCCGGTTACGGGGCGGCCGGCGGTTACACTCTGTTACCAAATGACCGGTTTGCGGACATTCGACCGCAACGTTCGGCGCCCATTGTCTGGTCATCGGGACAGCGCCGGCGATGCGGCCGGCAAGGTCCCAACGGAATAAGCCCCCTCCATCCGGGGTTTAATCAGCACCGTGACCCACGGTCCAAACACTGAGGAGTTGTCACCATGAAACGCGCCCTTCTGACGTCCGCCCTGCTGGTCGCCGGTCTCGGCGTGGCCGTTCCGGTCTTCGCCCAGGGTGGCCCGCAGCCCGGCGGTCCCGGCATGGGTCCGGGCGCCGGCGGACCCGACCGCCACTTCGCCCGCATGTGCGAGGACCAGGAGGCCCGTCTGGCCGGCAAGCTGGCCTATGCGGAAAAGAAGCTGAACATCACCGAGCAGCAGCGCGCCGCCTGGACCAAGTTCGCCGACGCCGCCCGCTCCAGCCTGAAGCCGACGCAGGACCTGTGCGTCAAGTTCAAGGACCAGCCGCGCCCCGCAGCCCTGCCCCAGCGCCTTGAGCGCGCCGAGCAGATGATGCAGGCCCACCTGCAGCAGATCCAGACCATTCGCCCGGCGCTGACCGACCTCTATGGCCAGCTGACGCCCGACCAGCAGAAGCAGGCCGACCGCATGCTGAACCAGGGTCCGGGCGGCATGGGTGGCCGGATGGGCGGTCATCATGGCGGCCATATGGGTGGGCACATGGATGGTCATATGGGCGGCTGGGACCATGACGGCCCGCGCCATCACGGCATGGGACCGGGCGGTATGATGGGTCCGGGCGGCATGGCTCCGGGAAAGGGTCCGGCGCCGGCTCCGCAGGAGCAGCCCAAGTAAGGACGTAACAGACAGGCTCCCGGCGGCGACCCCAAGCCCCCCAACGCAGCCGCCGTGAGACCATGGGCCGCCGAATCCCCCTTCGGCGGCCCTTGTCGTTTTTGGGAGAGGGAGAGTAGGCCATAAAGACAAGCCGCCGCTTGCATTGCGGGCCTGCGCACCCCAAAGCTTAACCCCATGATTTCGTCGATGGCTTCGGCCTCTCACGCTTCGGCGGGCGGCGGTCTCGGGCGGGGGGGCCGTGTGGTCGCCGTGCTGGGGCCGACCAACACCGGCAAGACCTATCTGGCGATCGAGCGCATGCTCGGTCACCGGTCCGGAATGATCGGCTTTCCCCTGCGCCTGCTGGCGCGGGAGAATTACGACCGCATCGTCTCGATCAAGGGAAAGAACGCCGTCGCGCTGGTGACGGGGGAGGAGAAGATCCTGCCCCCCAACCCGTCCTATTGGGTCTGCACCGTCGAATCGATGCCGCTGGACCGCGCCGTCGATTTCCTGGCGGTGGACGAAATCCAGCTCTGCGCCGATCCCGAGCGCGGCCACATCTTCACCGACCGGCTGCTGAACGCCCGCGGCATGGTCGAGACGATGGTGCTGGGGTCCGATTCGATGCAGCCGATGATCCGCCGGCTGGTGCCGAAGGCGGAGTTCATCAGCCGGCCGCGCTTCTCCCAACTGACCTACGCCGGCTACAAGAAGCTGACGCGCCTGCCGCCGCGCTCGGCCGTCGTCGCCTTTTCCGCCACCGACGTCTACGCCATCGCCGAGATGATCCGGCGCCAGCGCGGCGGCACCGCCGTGGTGCTGGGGGCGCTCAGCCCGCGCACGCGCAACGCGCAGGTCGGGCTCTATCAGGCCGGCGAGGTGGACTATCTGGTGGCGACCGACGCCATCGGCATGGGGCTGAACATGGATGTCGACCATGTCGCCTTCGCCCGCATTGTCAAGTTCGACGGCTTCGCCCCCCGCCGCCTGCGCCCCGCCGAGGTGGCGCAGATCGCCGGCCGCGCCGGGCGCCACATGCGCGACGGCACCTTCGGCACCACCGACGAGGTGGGGGAGCTGGACGCCGATCTGGTCAACCGCGTCGAGAACCACGAGTTCGAGACGGTCAAGACGCTGTCCTGGCGCAACAGCGACCTGCGCTTCGACACGCCGGGCTTCCTGTTGAAGTCGCTGGAGGAACGGGCGCCGATCAATGAGCTGTCCCGCGTGCGCGAGGCCGACGACCATCTAGCGCTGCAGGCGCTGGTGCGCGATCCGGAGATCATGGACCTCGCGCGCGGCCGGGATGCCGTGAAGCTGCTGTGGGAGGTCTGTCAGGTCCCCGACTTCCGTAAGGTGCTGTCGGATGCCCACACCAAGCTGCTGGCCCAGGTCTTCCGCAGCCTGCGCGGACCGCTGCGCCGGCTGGACGACGACTGGGTGGCGAAGCAGATCGCCCGGCTCGACCGGACCGAGGGCGACATCGACGCGCTGGTCGCCCGCATCGCCCACATCCGCACCTGGACCTACATCTCCAACCGGCCGACCTGGCTGAAGGACCCGCTGCACTGGCAGGAACGCACCCGCTCCATCGAGGACCGGCTGTCCGACGCCCTGCACGAGCGGCTGACGCAGCGCTTCATCGACCGCCGCTCCGCCACGCTGTCGCGGACGCTGAAGGACGGGCGGTCGCTGCTGGGCGGGGTGCGCGCCGACGGCGAGGTGGTGGTGGAGGGGCATGTCGTCGGTCGGCTGGAGGGCTTCCGCTTCGTCCCCGACGCGCCTGACCGCTCCGACGAGGCGAAGTCGCTGCTGACGGCTGCCCGCCGCGCGCTGCGGGATGAACTTGCCAAGCGGCTGCGCGCCTTCGAGGCGGAGCCGGACGATGTCTTCACGCTGGGGCCGGACGGGGTGCTGAGCGCCGACAATCTGCCGGTGGCGCGGCTGGCGGCCGGGCCGTCGGTGCTGGCGCCGCTGGTGGTGCCGTTCGACGAAGGCATGCTGGATCAGGCCCAGCGCGAACGGGTGCGGGCGCGGCTGGACCGCTGGCTGAAGGACCACATCGCCGCCCGGCTGAAGCCACTGTTCGCGCTGTCCACCGCCGAAGGGCTGTCGGGAGCGGGGCGTGGGCTGGTCTTCCAACTGGTCGAGGGACTGGGGGTGCTGCCGCGGGCGCCGGTCGCCGACATGGTCGAGCGGCTGGAGCGCGAGGACCGCAAGGCGCTGACCAAGCTGGGCGTCCGGCTGGGAGTGTCGCACCTCTATCTGACGGCGCTGGCCAAGCCGGCGGCGGTGACATTGCGCGGGCTGCTGTGGGCGGTGGCGCAAGGGCATTCGCTGCCGGTGCCGATCCCGCCGCCCGGCCGCGTGTCGGTGGAGGCACCGCCTGTGCGGGAGGGTGGCGCGCCGCCGGCCTTCTGGGAAGCCATCGGCTATCCGCTGGCCGGCGGGCGGGCACTGCGCGTCGATATGCTCGACCGGCTGGAGACGGAGTTGCTGACCGCGTCCAAGGCCAACGCCCCAATCCGCGAAGTGGCGCTCGGCCAGCGCGTCGGCCTGTCGGCGGAGGAGCTGGGGGTGGTGCTGACCGGGCTGGGCTATGTGCGGATCGTCGCCGAGGATGGGGCGGTGACCTGGAAGCGGAAGCGGCCACCCAGGCAGCAGCAGGGGAACCGACAGCGGCGCGAGCGGCCGACGAACGAGGACCACCCATTCGCCAAGCTGCGGCAACTGTCGAGGATGTGAGGGGGGGGGTGGCGACGGGTGCCCCCTCCCTAACCCTCCCCCACCATTCGGTGGGAGAGGGGACTGCCGCCGTTTTGGGGCGTGCTCCCTCTCCCGCAAAGCGGGGGAGGGTTGGGGAGGGGGCATGACGACCCCACAAATCATGAACGAGATCAACACACGGAAACGCCCATGAGCAACACCGCCGGCAACACCGACACCGAAGACTCCACCCCCGGTCGGCTGCGGATCGACAAGTGGCTTTGGTATGCGCGCTTCTTCAAGACGCGCAGCCTCGCCGCCAAGCTGTGCAACGATGGGGGCGTGCGACTGTCGGGGGCGGTGGTGACCAAGGCGCATGCGGCGGTGAAGCCGGGCGATGTGCTGACCTTCGCCCAGGGACGACATATCCGCGTCATCAAGGTGGTGGCGCTGGGAAGCCGGCGCGGGCCGGCGCCGGAAGCCCAGGCGCTGTACGAGGATCTCGCCCCGCCGGTTCCGGAAGAGCGCTTGCAGGACCCTTACCGCGCGCCGGGCGCCGGGCGGCCGACCAAGCGCGACCGCCGGGCGATCGATGCCCTTCAAAGTGAGACCGATTAAGCGGCCGTTCTGATTGTTGCTCGAAAAAAGTGAGACCGCCTCTTAAACGGAGGCGGGACCACCCCCATCTGGCAAAGCTGGACAACAGACCAGATGCGACAAGCGAGCACGATCATGAGCGAGAAGACCCGACCTTCGAGCCTTTCCGCCACCTCCACCGGAATGCGGGGCGCCCGCGCTGCCACGGCGGTGGCGGTTGCCCTGGTGATGGCGCTGGCCGCCGGCACCGCCGACGCCCGCGCCGGCAAGAGCAGCTCTTCGGGCAGCCGCGGCAGCCGCACCTATGACGCGCCGGCCGCCACCAGCACCGCGCCGAGCGCGGTGTCGCCGATGGAGCGCTCGGCCGCTCCGCAGGCCTCTCCGGGCATGCAGCGCCCCGGTTCCACCGCCCCGGCGGCGGCGCCGTCGCGCGGCTTCTTCGGCGGCGGCTTCATGTCGGGCCTGATGGGCGGCCTGATCGGCGCCGGCATCGGCGCGATGCTGTTCGGCGGCGGCTTCTTCGACGGTTTGGGCAGCTTCGGCGGCATCCTGGGCTTCATCCTGCAGATCCTGCTGGTCGTCTTCCTGGTCCGGCTCGCCATGCGCTTCTTCCGCAACCGCTCGCAGACTGCCAACACCGCGGCGTCCGGCGGTCCGCTGGGCGGGAACCGGCCGGCTTATGCCGGTGGTCCGCTGAATCGCGACTCGGCGGATGTCGGCTATAACCCGGTTGGTGGCCCGGTTGGTGGTATGGGTGGCGGCAACGCCGGCCCGGCCCAGCGCCGTCAGGCGGCTGACGAGATCGGCATCCAGCCGGCCGACTTCGAGGCGTTCGAGCGGCTGCTCGTCACCGTCCAGACCGCCTACGGGCGCGAGGATGCCGACGCGCTGCGCGCGGCGACGACGCCGGAGATGTTCGCCTACTTCGGCGACGATCTGGCGGAGAACCGCAACCGCGGCGTGGTCAACAAGGTCAGCGACGTCCGCCTGCTGCAGGGCGATCTGGCCGAGGGCTGGCGCGAAGGGGCACAGGAATACGCCACCGTCGCCATGCGCTTCTCGCTGATCGACGTCACGGTGGACCGCGCCAGCGGCCGGGTGATCGAGGGCAACGCCTCGCAGCCGACCGAGGCGACGGAGCTGTGGACCTTCGTCCGCCCCCGCGGCGGCCAGTGGCAGCTGTCGGCGATCCAGCAGACGCACTGACGACTCGGTCTTCCCAATGCGAAACGCCCCGGCCGGTTGGCCGGGGCGTTTTCGTTTGCGTTGAAGGCGGCTTATGCCGTCGGCAGCACCACTGCGTCGGCAGCCCGGAAGCCCAACCGCACGGTTTCGCCGGGAACGAAGGCGGGCTCCTGGCCCAGATGCGGCATCTGCACGGTCAGGCCGCCGTCGAGGAAGGCATTGACGAAGGCGCCCTCGAAGTCGCTGTGGCTGACGCGGGCGGTCAGGCTGTTGTCGCTGTCGCCCGGCGCCAGACGTTCCGGCCGGACATAGAGGGTGGCACGGTCTCCAGCCGACAGCCCGCGCGGGTTGCGCCCGCGCAGAGGGCCGAAGGCGGTGTCGAGCATCGCCCAGCCATCCGCCGCCTGGGTGACCGAACCGGAAAAACGGTTCGACTCGCCGACGAAGGACGCGACGAAGGCGGTTTCCGGATGGTCGTAGATGGTCTTGCCGTCGCCCACCTGCTCCAGCACGCCGCGCGACATCACGCCGATGCGGTCGGACATGGTCAGGGCCTCGCCCTGGTCGTGGGTGATGTAGATGAAGGTGACGCCGGTGCGCTTCTGCAACTCGCGCAGCTCGGCGCGCATGTGCTGGCGCAGCTTGAGATCGAGCGCGGAAAGCGGCTCGTCGAGCAGCAGCACCGCCGGCTCCACCGCCAGCGCGCGGGCGATGGCGATGCGCTGGCGCTGGCCGCCGGACAGGTCGGTCACCCGCTTGTCCGCGGTATCGGGCAGCGCCACCAGCTCCAGCAGTTCGCGGACGCGGCGGCGGCGGTCGGCCGAGGGCACGCCGCGCACCTCCAGCCCGAAGCCGATGTTGTCCGCCACCGTCATCAGCGGGAACAGGGCCAGGTTCTGGAAGATCAGCGCGGTCGGCCGCTTGTTCGGGCCGATGCCGCGCATGTCCCGGCCGCCGATGCGGATGACGCCGTCGGTCGGCTCCATGAAGCCGGAGATCATGCGCAGGATGGTGGTCTTGCCGCAGCCGGAGGGCCCGAGGAAGCTGAAGAACTCCCCCGCCCCGATGGTCAACGATACGTCGCGGACGGCGACGGTGTCGCCGAACCGCATGGTGACGTGGTCGAGTTGGACGTCTTGGCTCATGGCCTCTTCTGTCTGCGGGTCACGCCGCCAGGAAGCGGTCCTGGTACTCGTTGCGGATCGAGACGTACCACGCCTCCTGGATCGGCCACCACCACAGCTTCTGCAGCGCGTCGCCCGGATAGGCGTCGGCGAAGAACTGCTTGTTCAGGTCGGTCAGGTGGGCCTCGGCGCCGACCGCGGTGCTGGAGATGCCGGAATGGTTGGTGTAGAGCGCGCCGGCCTGGGGCGTGTAGAACCAGTTGATCCAGGCATAGGCGTTCTCCAGGTTCTCCGCCTTCTTCGGGATGGCGAATCCTTCCATCCAGGCGAGCGCGCCTTCCTTCGGCGCGACGAAGCGGACCGGCAGGCCTTCCTTGCGCAGGGCCACGGCGCTGCTGTCCCAGGTCTGGCCGATGACGCAGCCGTTGGTGCGGAAGGCGCCCTGGGCCTCGTTCTCGTTGGTCCAGAACTGGGCGACCGACTTCTTGTTGGCGGCGGCCACCTTCAGGATGGCGTCGAAGTTGGCGCGCGCCTTCGCCTCGTCCTTGAACTGGTCGCGGACGGGGTGCGGCAGCTTGCCCTGGCTTTCCAGCCACAGCGCGATGCCGATCAGCGCCGAATGGCCGCGCACCGTCACCTTGCCGGCATTGGCCGGCGCCCACAGGTCGCCGTAGCTGGCGGTTCCGTAGGTCAGCGGCGCCTTCTTCATGTCGTAGGCCAGCGCCTCCGTCCCCCAGTCGGCCGGGGCGAGGTAGCGCTTGCCGCCGACGACGCCGCCCATGCCGGCGGAACCCTCGACCGACGACTTCAGGCAGCCGTCCCACTTCACCTTCGATTCGTCGAGCGGCTGCACCAGCTCGTATTCGACATAGTTCGGCACGCGGTCGACGGTGGGGTGGATGATGTCGAAGCCGGCGCCGCCGGTGGCCTTCAGCTGGTTCAGCAGCTCGTCGTTGGTGCCGTATTCGGTCAGGGTCGCCTTGACGCCGGTCTTCTTCTCGAAATCGGCCAGCATGTCCGGGCTGATGTAGCCGGCCCAGGAGAAGATCTTCACCGAACCCGACGCCGCGCGGCCCTCGCGCAGGATGAAGGGGCCGACCGAGGCGACACCGGCGGCGGCAGCGGCACTTTGCAGCAGCAGGCGGCGGGTGAAGCTCTTGGCGGCGCGCTGGGTCTCGGCGCTGGACCGCTGGGACTCGGTCTGGGCGTGATCGATCCCCATTAGATCAGTCTGGGACATGACGTCCGGTCTCCCTGGCTCTTGGATGGCGTTTTGTCAGGTTCCCGCGGCGGCGGCTTCGCGCAGCCCCGTTTAAGGCGGAAAGTGTGCCTGAGACAAAAGCCGTCCGTCCATGGGGGAAGATGAAGCTCCGCCAAACTTCATAGAGCCGTCACATCACGTAGAAGCGCGCCTTCACTGTCACGCCTTCGGCGCCGCGCAGGACGGTGCGGTTGCGGCCGCTGCGCTTGGCGAAATAGAGCGCCTCGTCGGCCTGGGCCATCAGGGCGTTGACCGAGTCGGTGTCCTGGTCCAGGCACATGCCGATGCTGACGGTGAAGCCGAAGCTGGACCCGCTGCCGGTCTCCACCATCAACTCCGCGGTGGAGCTGCGGATCGCCTCCACCCGCGCCAGCACTGCATCCAGGTCGGCGGCGGGCAGGCACAGGCAGAACTCTTCCCCGCCCAGCCGGCCGAGGAAGCCGCCGTCGGGCAGTTGGGCGGCGCAATGGTCGGCGAAGCGTTTCAGCGCGAGGTCGCCGTTGCTGTGGCCGTGGGTGTCGTTGATCGTCTTGAAATGGTCGATGTCGAACATCGCCACCGCCAGCGGCGAGCCGGTCTCCTTCGCGGCGCGGTAGGCCTGTTCCAGCTGCTCCATGAAATAACGGCGGTTCAGCACGCCGGTCAGGTAATCGGTGTGCAGCATCTCCACCATCACCCGGTGCATGCGGGTGATGCGCTCTCCGGCGCGGACGCGGGCGCGCAGCATCGACAGGTCGATCGGCTTGGCCAGGAACTCGTCGGCGCCGGAATCGAAGGCCTCGATCCGCCGGGCCGTCTCGGTGTCGCCGGTCATCAGGATGGTGAAGGTGCGGTGCTGGTCGTCCTCCGCCCGGACATGCCAGCACAGCTCCAGCCCGGTCATCACCGGCATTTCCAGATCGGTGATGAGGATGTGGATGTCGTGGCTGCGGTAGAGCGACAGCGCCTGCGCCCCATCCTCCGCAAGCAACACACGGTAACCGTTGCTTTCCAGATCTGTCCGGATCAGGTCGCGAAAGAAATTGGAATCATCGACGACAAGAATATTCGTTTCCACCACAACACCCACGCCGTCCGCAAAGATTCCGTGCGCGCGGACCTTAGCAAACTTCCCGTCGTGATGGGATAGCGGCGTGGCGACACGTCGCGGTTGATTAGGTGGTTTCTTGAGCGATTAATTGGCGGGTCGAACGAACTTCAGCTTTCGAGCATGCGCCGCAGCAGTTCGACATCCTCGGCGAAGGACGGATCGGTGGCGCGCAACTCGTCCACCTTCTTCACCGCATGCATGACCGTGGTGTGGTCGCGACCGCCGAACTTGCGGCCGATCTCCGGCAGGGAGCGGGCGGTCAGCTGCTTGGCCAGATACATGGCGATCTGGCGCGGGCGGGCCACCGCGCGGGCGCGGCGGGCGGAATGCATGTCGGCGACGCGGATGTTGTAATGCTCCGCCACCCGCTTCTGGATCTCGTCGATGGTGACGCGGCGGTCGTTGGCGCGCAGCAGGTCGTGCAGAACCTCCTGCGTTGTCTCCAGCGAGATGGAACGGCCGACCAGCTCGGCATGGGCGACGATGCGGTTCAGCGCCCCTTCCAGCTCGCGCACGTTGGACGTGATCTTGTGGGCGAGGAACTCCAGCACCTTCAGCGGGATGCTGGCCTGGAGCGCGTCGGCCTTGGCCTGGAGGATGCCCAGCCGCAGTTCGTAGGTGGTCGGGTGGATGTCGGCAACCAGCCCCCAGCCGAGGCGGGAGCGCAGCCGCTCCTCCATGCCTTCCAGGTCGGACGGACTCTTGTCGGCGGAGATGATGACCTGCCGGTTCTGGTCGACCAGCGCGTTGAAGGTGTGGAAGAACTCCTCCTGCGTGGAGTCCTTGCCACTGATGAACTGAACGTCGTCGATCATCAGCACGTCGACCGAGCGGAATTGCTGCTTGAAGGCCATCGTGTCCTTGAAGCGCAACGCCCGGATGAACTGGTACATGAACTTCTCGGCCGAGAGGTACAGCACCTTGCGGTTCGGGTCGTTCTTGCGGATCTGCCAGGCCAGCGCGTGCATCAGGTGGGTCTTGCCCAACCCCACCCCGCCATAGAGGAACAGCGGGTTGAAGGTCACGGTGGTGGCGTCGGCGACGCGGCGGGCGGCGGCATGGGCCAGCTCGTTCGGCTTGCCGACGACGAAATTCTCGAAGGTGAATCGCGGATCTAACGCCGCCGACAGGTCGGAGCGGTCCTCCAGAATCGCGGGGACGGCGTTCGGCGATTCGTCCGACGCCCCGCCGTAGGAGGCGGAGGTGTAGACGGTCGACGGCGCCGGTTCGGCGGAGGACGGCGGCAGCGGACGGGGAGCCGGGCGGGAATCGCCGGCACGCGAGTCGAAGCCGCGCTGGGCCGAAGCGGCGCGACCATCGTCGCGGCCCCCATCACGGCCCCCGTCCCGGCCGTCATCACGGTCGTCGTTGTCGGCGACCAGCGCCGCCGGCGGGTTGGTGGAGGCGACGATGACGTCGATCGACTGGACTTCCGGATTCTCGCCGGACCAGAGGGCGCGGATGCGGTCGGCATAGTGGGTCAGCACCCAGTCGCGCATGAAGCGCGTGGGCACGACGATGCACACCTCGCCGCCGACCAGGCTGGCGACGGACAGCGGCTGAAGCCAGCTCCGGTAGGCGATCTCGCCCACCTCTTCCTTCAGGCGTCCGCGAATGCGCGCCCACTGCTGATCCAACGACACGCCGACCGACAT